>JBBSZV010000024.1:0-2522 GCA_038044525.1 Nanobdellota archaeon | reverse complement strand
ATACATATAACCTCACCAAGTTATATTAGATGTAAACTAAAAACGTGATACTACAGCGGTTCTTTAGAGTAGAAAAGTATTTTAACCCTTGTTTATTTTAAGAGGATATGCTTACGAACTGCCCGGAATGCAAAAGGATGCTACACGAAGGTCAGCACAAATACGCTGACGGATTATTTCTGGTGAAATATTGCAAGAACTGCGGATTCCGGAAGGAAACGCCGATAGAAGAGTAATAATTTAAGATTATTTTCAGAGTTCAGATTCGCTCACCTGCCAAATCCTTTAGGCATCTTTCCGCCCATCTTCTTCATCATCTTGTTGATGTCGCCTTCGCCTTTAAACATCTTCATCAATTTCTTGCTCTGCCTATATTGCTTCAACAATTCTCTTACTTCTCCAACTTTAAGTCCTGAACCAGCCGCAATCCGGTCTATTCTTTCTGCGCTGATGATTTCCGGGTCTTCCAGTTCTTTTCTGGTCATGCTGTTCATAGCGTAGCGCCATTTCTCTAATTTTCCTTCCTGCACTTCCAACATCTCTTTCGGCAGCTTAAGCGAGCTCATGCCGGGGATCATCTCCATGATCTTTCCGAAGGAACCCATTTTTTTCATGGACTGCATCTGCTGGTATAGATCCACGAGATTGAATTCTCCTTTAAGGAACTTGTCCTGCACATCTTTCGCCTGTTCTTCGGTCATGACTTCTCGTGCTTTTTCCAGCAGCGATTCAAGGTCGCCCATGCCAATCAATCGGCCCACAAATCGCTGCGGATGAAATAATTCCAGATCATCCTGTTTTTCTCCGACTCCGATGAACACGATAGGCGCACCGGTCACCGCGCAGGCTGATAGTGCTCCCCCGCCTTTCGCCGTCCCTTCCAATTTAGTGACGATGACGCCGGTGACGCCGCAGGTTTCGTGGAAAGCCTGCGCCTGCTTCTGCGCCGCCTGTCCCAGATCTGCTGAAATGACCAGCAGTTTTTCTTCTGCCTGGACGGTCTTATGCAGATTATTCAATTCCGCAATCAATTCCTCAGAAAGCGCATCCCGTCCAGCAGTATCGACGATCACAATATCGTAATCTTTGATTTTTTGTTCAAAGGCCAGGTAGATGTTCAAAGGATCTTTTTCTTTTTTTATGCCTAGGAAATCCACTCCGGCGCTCTTTGCCAGCTGTTCTAATTGGTCATATGCTGCCGGCCTCCAAGTATCGGTCTGCATCACGGCAACTTTATACCCGCGCTTCTTGTAGAACTTAGCCAGTTTTCCGGCAGTGGTGGTCTTCCCGCTCCCGAACAGCCCGACCAGCATGATCTGCGTGGGCTTTTTAGCGATCTTGATCTCATGCGCTTCTTTTCCCAGAAAGCCGGTCAGTTCTTCATAGACAACCTTGACGAGATGTTCGCGCTGAGTAATTCCATGCGGAGTTTTTTCTGCGGCGCGTTCCTTGATCTTTTTGCTCAGGTCGAACACCAGTTGCACGTTGGTATCGGATTGGAGAAGCGCTCGCTGGATGTCTTTCACCAGCTCATTGATGAGTTTTTCATCTACGAAAATAGAATTGGTGATTTTGCTTAAAGTGTTCTTTAAAGAGTCCCCTAATTTTTCTAAGACCATGGATTTATAGAAATGAAAAGGTTATTTAAATCTTTTTGAAGAGAATAAAATCTGCTTTTTCCGCCTGAAAAAACGCGGTCAGAAAAACCGGCCGTTTTTCTTTGGCAGAAATATTCACTCAAAATGCCTTCCTTTCCTCAGTCCGGATTTCGGCGGCACATACGAGAACCAGTCTTCCTTGGTGATGGGATGAAAATGGTCTGCTTCTTCTATCAGCGCTCTGGCAGTTGTTTCCTTCACCGCAGCGATTTCTACCCGCACGCCTTCAGATTTAAGGTGCAGCACCAAATCGATATAATCTGAATCGCCGGACATTATGACAATCGTATCAACTTTAGATGACAATTGCGTCGCTTTGATGGATAAGGGGATGTCTGCTGATTTATGGCAGGGGACAACCGAACCATAATATCGTTCATGCAGCCTCTCTGCCAGCTTGGAGGAGATGTTCTGTCCTTCCCTGAAATAGATTAATCTGTTTAACCCTCTGCCGTTCAGAAGTTTAGGTATGAGGGTATCAAAGTTTACCATAGTATTGGTCGAACCGCTTTGCTCATGGATGCTTCTTTCCAGATTATTCCCGTCGCATAGAATTGCTACAGTTTGGTTTATAAGAATTTCTTTGGTCATGCTGTTGGTCATAATGTTTCACCTTTTTTAATTAAATATAGGCCTGCAGGGACTTTCGTTCCAGACTGCTGGAATTCGAACCCTGATTAAACGGTCCGAAGCCGTTTGTGCTTTCTGGCCACGCCAAAACTTTTCCTTTGGCAAGTATCCATTACACCACAGGCCTGTACTATAACATAACTAATGCTGTTTTAAAAACGTTGTGGTATGGAAGACCTATGTGTTATCCCGAAACTATTTCCCTACGATAGGTTTTTAGGGGTTATGAAACTA
>JBBSZV010000023.1:0-20117 GCA_038044525.1 Nanobdellota archaeon | reverse complement strand
AAAAAAAGCAGGACACTCCGGACGGCTGGGTCAAATATTGGAGCAAGATCAAAGACGGCCGGATGATGGCTTCAATGGGCGATCTGTATGAGTCATTCAAACTTATCCAGAAATTAAGACAGTCCGGAACGGTTGAAGAACAGGCTAAAGCTCAACTATATCTGGACAGCCTGCGGGAAGATTTTATCTGGAGCGGTAAAAAAGGCGGTCTGGTCGCCAACACCAGATTATTTTATTCAGCAAATAGTTTGGATGCCCGGGTGGTGCAGCACTATAAATGCATAAAGCCCGAACTTACCCATGAACAAACGATTACCGTTCCGGATTATAGTGGGGATCGTGTAGAACAAATTGCTGATGATAAAACCGGACTGATTTATTTACAAACGATATTAGATACCGAGGATGATGCTGAAACCATTATCCGAACGTTAGAATTTATCAGCGGCAAGGGCAGAAGCGATATTTGCTGCTGGACTGCTCCTACTAAAAGTGGAAAATATTTCACTCGCACAAAACATCCGGAACGTGCGGCGTGGTTTGGTTGCATTAGTAATAACTTATACCTTTATGGCAATAGGAATCTTAATTACAACAACGCGGCTCGTGGGGTAAGGCTAGCGTAAGGCGTGCAGGAGCGCCGCGCATTCTAAGCATCATGGGGTTTACAATGAGTGAATTGCTGGCAATAAAAGAAATAACTAAAAAAATTAAGGAACAAGGTATCACTTCACAAGATGCCTTAAATAATCTGAAGATGGAGGCTGCCCGGAAATATAATCTTCCGAAAACTCCGACGAATATACAGCTGCTGATCTCTTTGCCGGAAGATCAGGTGGACGAATACAAAAAGATATTATTATCCAAACCCACCCGGACTATTTCCGGCGTATCTCCGGTAGCGGTCATGACTGCTCCCAGCCGATGCCCGCACGGAAAATGCACTTATTGCCCGGGAGGATTAAACTCGCCCTGGGGCGATGTTCCGCAGTCTTACACCGGGCATGAACCGGCGACCATGAGGGGCATCCGCAACCATTACGATTCTTACCTGCAAGTGTTCAACCGCCTGCAGCAATACGTCTTGATGGGGCACAGTTTTGACAAGATCGAGATAATCGTGATGGGCGGAACATTTACTGCTGCTGAAAAAGAATATCAGGAAGAATTTATCTGCGGCATTTTCAAAGCATTGAATGATTTTTCAGAGCTTTTTTTCCTTGACGGGGAATTCGATTTCCTTAAATTCAAGGAATTTTTTGAACTTCCCGGAGATATGCGTGACAAAGAAAGAGAAGCGAACATCCAGCGGAAATTGCTGGAAGTAAAAAGCAGGAATAAATTCTCTCTCGAAAAGGAGCAGAAAAGAAACGAGACCAGCAGCGTGAGGTGCGTAGCATTGTGCATCGAGACGAAGCCGGACTGGGGTTTTCTGGAGCAGGGCGAGGAGATGCTCCGCCAGGGATGTACCCGAGTAGAATTAGGCATTCAGTCTGTGTATAACGATGTGCTGGAAGCGGTGCACCGCGGACATACTGCTGAAGATTCCAAAAAATCAATCCAAATTCTCCGCGATCTCGGGTTTAAGATAAATTTTCATTACATGCCGGGGCTACCGTTGACAGATTACGGGCGCGACATGGCGGGTATGCGCCAGTTATTTACCGATCCATTCTATAAGCCGGACATGATTAAAATATATCCCTGCATGGTCGCTCCAGGAACCGCATTATATCACCAGTACAAAAAAGGAGAATTCATTCCTTTAAGCACGGAAGAAGCGGCAAAACGCATCGCTGAATTTTATGCTTTTGTTCCTGAATACTGCCGCATTCAGCGGGTGCAGCGGGATGTTCCAACTAAATTTTGGGAAGCTGGCGTAGATATGACTAACCTGCGCCAGTATATCGATAAAAAATATCCGGTGAAATGCCGGGACATCCGCGCTAGAGAGCCGAAAGGAAAAACGATCAACTGGGATAAGACAGAATTAAAAGTGCTGGAATATGAAGCATCCGGCGGAAAAGAATTTTTCATCTCCGCTGAAGATGCAGAAAATGATCTCCTGCTCGGATTTTGCCGGTTACGCTTTCCTTTCCAGCACCTTCGATCAGAAATCACTCCGGAAAGTGCGTTGGTAAGAGAATTACATGTTTACGGCACGGCAACAGCTATCGGCGATGAAGGATTAGTGCAGCACCGGGGCTGGGGCAGGAAATTGATGGAGAAAGCAGAACAGATAGCTTCGGAACATGGAAAAACCAAAATGGTGGTAATTTCCGGCGTAGGCGTGCGCCAGTATTATCAGGATAAATTAGGGTATCGCCGAGAAGGGCCTTACATGGTGAAAAATATCCCGTGACTTTAGAACGTATCGTAAAAAAGCGGGTGCGCAGCGGTTCTGATCCGGTTGATCAGGCAGCAGCTACAACCGAAGACTTAGCAGTGCCGGCAAATTTGGGCGTCCTGCTCATCGACATGCAGGATAGATTCGTGCAGGGCTTGGCCAGAGAGGGTGCGGCCAAGATCATATCCCATCAGGTAAAAGTGTTGGATTACTGCAGAGAGCACGATGTCCCCGTATTTGTCTTGGAATTTTATGGTTGCGGAGAAACCATCCATCCGTTATCGGATCATGTCAGCCGTCTTCGGAGAAAAGAATGCATAATCAAAAGATACAATGATGGTTTTTATGACACCCTTCTTTCAGCGCGATTACAGGCAGAAGAAATAAAGACGTTGCTGTTGATGGGCATCAATGCTTCTTATTGTGTGAAACGCACCGCAGCCGGAGCCATAAACAACGGATTTAGCATAATGACTTCGGGGCAGCTGATCGCTGACAATAGAATTTCGGAGTTTGGATCAGCCATCAAGTGGTACCAGAGAAATGGGCAGTATCACGATAATTATCAGATGCTGTTTCATTATCGCCGGCCCTAACGGTTCCAGGAGCTTATCTGTTTCCCTAAGATTATCTGGGGATGAAGGTATAATTTGCTTTGTAGCCACGATTGGCAATTTTCACTTCGCCGGCAACACGTTCCAGAAGGCCTAAATTCTCGAGTCGTTTTACCTTCTCGGCAGCCGGATGCCCGTTGGGCGGCATCGGCACGTCTTTTTTCAGGTATACGTTTCTTATAAACACAGCATCTTCCGGCAGCAGGTCAAACCTCACTTCCGTCGCATTGCTTCTTTTTGTCTGATAGTAGATGACAACACATCTTTCATAACCGCCGACATAGACTGGGAAGTCTTTGCTGCTGATAGAAAGTTTTTCCAGTAATGAAAGCTTTTCCATAACCAAAGATAAAACCTTTGGAAGTTAAAAACATTGTGTGGTTTTCACCATGCCAAGTTAAAACATTAAAAGGCAGGTGCAGCACTTTATCGACTTAGCAGTGGTAACTTGCAAAATATTTATAAATAGCTCCCCCAGGTAAAGTACGCATGGTTCTTTACATAATCGGAATAGGTCTGGCGGACGAAAAAGACATAACTGTCAAAGGGTTGGAAGCCATCCGGAATTGCGACGCTGTTTATCTGGATAATTACACCTCGCTGCTGCAATGCTCATTAAATGATTTAGAAGCATTCTACGGCAAAAAAATTGTCCCTGCCGATAGGAAAACTGCCGAACAGGGAGATGAAAACATAATCGAAGAAGCAAAGAAAGAAAATGTGGCTTTTTTAGTCGTAGGCGATCCTTTTTCTGCGACCACACACACAGAATTATTTAAGCTGGCAAAAGAAAAAAAAGTTCCGGTCAAAGTAATACCTAATGCTTCCGTACTTACGGCGGTAGGAATAACCGGATTGCAGTTGTATAAATTTGGCAGGACTGCTTCCATCCCTTTTCTGGAAGAGCATCCGAATTTGGAAACGCCATACCATGTGCTGAAAGAAAACCGGAAAATGGGTCTGCATACCTTATTCCTGCTGGATTTAAATCAGGAACAAAAAAAATTCATGGCTGTCGCGGAAGCATTAAGTGTCCTGGAAGATATTGAATTAAGAAAGAAAGAAAAAATAATAACAACAGATACCTTAGTGATTGGCTGTGCGAGATTAGGGAGCGATGATGCAGTAATAAAAACTGGCCCGTTAGAAAAAATCAAAGAGCATGACTTCGGCAAAGCTCCGCATTGCCTGATCATCCCGGGAAAGATGCATTTTCAGGAAGAAGAGATGATTAATCTTTACAGAGCTATTTGAACCTGCTTAGATCTTGAGGCCATATCCTTCTTCTGCTGCCGCTAAGCCCACGTGCTTTTTTTCGTCGCTGACGACATCATCAAAATGAAAGGTGCTCCTGTTAACCGGGCAGATCACCAGTTTCCACTGCAGGTTATAGTTATCATGCACGATCACCTGCACATATCTCTTGGTTTTAGGCATTAGTTCCTTGGTGCGGTCATCCATGAAATACTCATCACGCCAAGTATCCGGGTGGATGATGGAAATCCCATATTTTTCTTCAACATAATGTTTATGCACGTGACCGAGGACGTATAATCTATTCCGATGCATTTTTTTGCGCCGCTTTCTCTTGAATACGTGGATTATCTCATCTACATCCCAATGGACATTTTTTATCCTCCGGTAAAATTCCTTTAAAAATTCCCTGGGAAAAGTATAAGTGGGGTCGTAATAATAACGTATGGGGTAGTAAATCATGCTCTTCAGGAAATATTCTATGGCTTTTTTGTGGATAATTTTTGCGGCTGCCTTATGATGGGAAAAAATTGCCGGTTTGGGAACTATTCTCTCCAAAAAAGGGTATTTTTCTTTCAGGTACATGAACTTGCTGGTGATCCCGAATGCTATCCACGGGATGCTCAGGATCCGCTGTCCTTTATAGTTGAGGAACAGCCGCTGTTCATTCACTTTGTTAAGAAAATCATATTGGTGTCCATGCTCAGCATGCACATGGTGTTCGTTATAGTAAAAAGAGAATATGATATTATCGCAGCTATCCAGCAGAACTCTTATCTCTTCCTGCACTTTGGGATGCACCAGATCGGGATCGTGGTTTCCTACGATGAAGAAAAGGCGGTTCTTTTTTTCCGCTGCGAATCTCTTTAATGCTTCAAATACTCTGGTATGTGCACGATAAATCAGCCTAAGCTTAGCCAAAGATATTTCGCTGGTGATATGCCTTGGGTAGGTTGCCTTGCCGTCGATGATGTGCGGGCATTTCAGGAAATCAAAAGTATCTCCGTTCAATACTAAATCCACTGGGATATTTTTATTGCACAGCGAGTAAATTAGTCTAGAGAGAGCTTTGTCGCTGATAAAGTCATCAGTATTAGTGCCCCCGCCCATCTCGATGTCCCCCAGTATGATTATTTCTTTCAGCATTTTATCTCTTAAATATTTTTTTATACCATGGTTTTGGCCTGGAATCTAATAGTCGTTCCTTGTTTTGTTTAGCAAGAACTAAATCAGGTTTTAATTCAATCGCCCGGTTGTAATCTGCAAGAGCGCCTTCAAAATCACTTAAATCATACTTTACAATTCCCCGGTTATAGAAAGCAGAAGCATAATCTGGTTTTAATTCAATTGCTTGGTTGTAATCCCGCAACGCGCCATCAAAATCACTTAAATCATGCTTTACAATTCCCCGCTTATAGAAAGCAGAAACATAATCTGGTTTTAATTCAATTGCTTGGTTGTAATCCCGCAACGCGCCATCTAAATCACTTAAATCATACTTTACAATTCCCCGGTTATTAAAAGCAGAAGCATAATCGGGTCCAAATTCAATGGTCCGGTTGTAATCCCGCAACGCGCCATCTAAATCACCTAAATCATACTTTACAACTCCCCGGCTATTAAAAGCAGAAGCAAGGAGCACGATTAAATCCGCTTTCTTATATCTTGATTTTAATTCGAAGTCAAATTTATATCTACCAGTATTCTCAACTGCTATCTCTTGATTATTGCAGGAAAGAAGAGTTAAGATATGGTCGTTATTTGCTAAAACTGATAAATCTAATCTCAATCTCACGCCTAAAACACTATACAGGGAAGTCAATCCTACGCAATTTCCGACAGTCTTATCCTTATCTTCGTCTAATTGGTTGTCGATCACTTTAGCGAGCAAAAAATCGCTGTTATATCGTTTTGGTTTAGTCTCCCATAGATAATCGAACAGGGATTTTGCAGTCTGATAATCGCCAGCTCTTTCCGGGCAGGATCTCTCAAAATCATTCTGGATGAAATCTAATTTTCTGTGATAAGAAGAAATCGCTTCTTCTGTTTCCAATCCTGAAATGACTAACAGAGCTCTTTCTACCGAAGTCTTTCCTGCTTTAAATTCTCTCAGGGTTATGTCTTCAAGAGTGGTCATTTTGTAATTCATCAGGGTTGTTTTTGCTTAAACTTTCTTAACATGATTCCCTTAGTTGTTATGCTCATTCCCTATACCTCATAGCTACGCTAAATATGCCGCTCATCTCCTGATTGATCGTATCGACCATGTCCGAGATAGCCGATTTTGTGTTCGTAGAGATGTCTGCGATAATAGGCATAGCTTTTATAACAGAATTGTATTTCTCGACAGTATCCTCGTTAAGAGCGTCTTCAAAATCAACATTTACAATCCCGTGGGGAGATGCGATCCGGAAATCCATTCTGCAGCGGGGGTTGTATCTTAGATAAGTCCTGTAGCCCTCAATATCTACATCCGAAGGAATTGCGATATTGACAGCATTTATATTTTTACTGAACTTTTCGCTTAACTCCCCGCTTGCCATCAACTTATTATAATATTCTTCTTCAAAGATTCTGGGATGGTTATAATAATGTGTTGCTCGCTTTATCCCATTCCCATCAAGATCTAAATTATAATACTTGATCATGTGTGTTTCTGTATCAGTATAAGTTTCATAACCAATATTCAGCCATAGTGAATGGCCAGCGACAAAAACCCACGCGCTTTCAACTTTACCTGAATCGACCAGCGTTTCTAAGTCCTTTTCTCCCGTTTTCTGGTCTTTAACCAAGAAATATGGTTCAGTAGAAAGATATAATCTCTCTGATTCTGCTCTTTCGAATTCCATGCGGTTAGTACGGTTAGATTTCATTCTACTTCCTCGTATTTGTTTTGATCTTCATAACCGCTGGCCATGGCATGAGCTTCTAATTCATGTATTGCCCACCATCTTCTGCTGCAACTTTCTCCGCCAAGATGACAGATGGTATTCGGGAAGGAAGTGATGGATTTAGCGATATCCTCGCCGATACGCAGGTAAGCTTCATCTTCCAGAAAACCAAGAGAGTCCGGAACCAATAATTGAAACGGCCTGTATCTGACGTATTGCATCACATGAGTGAATTCATGCGCTTTAGCCGAAGGATAATTCCGGTCATAGGCGATGAGATTAGCTTCCGTCTGGCCGACGACATTCAGGTTATCTCTGGTCATCTCAAATACCGGTGTCTGATAATTCATGGTGTCGCCTAAATTGAACTTATATCCTTTAACCATGAAAGAGATTGCGCCATAGATGGGATATGGTCTCCAAAACAGTCTCATGTCAAATTTTTTGGTGTCTATTTCCAGCAAAACCGGGGCAAATTCGTATTGCAAAGTCTCGAAAGGTTCTTTACCCTGAAGAGTATTATAGATTATGGATGTTCCGGTTTCAACGGTTCTTAGTCCAAACCCTGGAAGGACGGGAACTTCATGAACGCCCATCTCCATGCCGATATACTGAATAGTTGCGCCGCCGAAACATTGACCAATGTCTTTGAGGATGTTCCGATCGTTAATAGCTGCAACAATTCCGCAGATACTGGTCTGCAAAGCCAGATTGGCTCCCAAGACTCCCATCCTGGATGCAGGGTCAATGTCTTCGGGAACCTGAGCGTCAGCTGCTGCGGGAGCTAGAGCTGTTAAAACTCCGGCTAAGATTCCGGTTTTTAGTTTATTTTTTTTCATCTTCTCATTCTCTCTGCTTCCTCAGCAACTTCCATTTCCTGTTCTGCTTCTACGTCAGAAAATTCTGCGTCGATGATAGGAGTTTCTTCAATCCTTAATCGGGGTCTGTTGTATTCTAAAACATCTTCGAAAGGGGTATTTTTGATATACTGTATTGCTTTAGGCCCGCTAAATTTTAGTTCATTATATTTTGGAAGATACTTTAAGTGATTTCTAATAATAATAACGGAACCACACAGCGCGAATGCAGCTAAAACAGCCCCAATTGTTGGATCTTGAGAATACGCTGCAATTACTCCGGAAGCTACTGCCACATATCCTAAAAGAACACCACTAACAATTTTAAGTGCGCCTCTTTCAGTAGTTCCTTTATCTCCTATATCGCTTTTGTATTCCCATACACGCTGAGGTATTGAATCATACCATTCCTGAACCTCTTGTCCAACAGGAATTTGATAAAGAGATAATTTTTTATCGGGATCTTGTGGAAGTGCGAATAAGATTTTATCTAAAGAATATTCTGATAATACTTCAGTATAACCTTCCTTTTCTCTAACATAGGTTATTAATCCACGAGAATCAAGGGGCTTCTTCTCAAACCCCATAACTTCCAGAGTAGATGTCAATCTTTCATTTCCGAAATTAACTTTATTATCAGCCAGCTCTTCTAAAACAGCTCTCGCTGATTCATACTCTTCTCTTACAGTTCCTTCCAAAGCATTATCCCTATATCTCATTCTTCCAAAAATCTCTCCAGAGCACTAATTTTCGCTAACCTTTTTCTAATTTTATCCTTTATTTGAGAATACCATGGTTTAAGTTCTTTAATCTCTTCTAAGTCTAACCGATTACCATTGGCATGATAAATTCCCGGACTTCTTGGAACAATTGCATCATTAAAATCAAATTTATCAATTATTGCATAATCTCTTGCTTTCAACTCGCTCTTTATAACATGCTTAATATATCTATGCCCATCTTCTGTAAAGGGCCCTGCAAAAAATATTTTTCCTTTTAGAAAATCTGACCTGTCAAGAGTTCTTACTAACTCGGTTCCAACACCAAGATTTCTGTAATCCTTATAAACATCAATAAACTTAATTGTATAATGCCAAAAAGGCATGACTGGAATAGCCTTAACCCATTCGTTGATCAAGACCCCTATTAATTTATCATCTTCTAAAACCGCTAAAGTTCTATGGTAATCTTCATCAAGTAGAGTTCTGTCTGACTGGACTTCCAAAGGAGACAAATCTTTCTCTTCTGAATATCTTGTTCCCCTTACCATCTCTCTGGTATTATGAGGTCCTAGTAGATCAAATCCGTTGAAACGTTTTCTTGGTTCATACCCGTGAGTTGGCAAATCTTGGGAAACATAATCATCTAACTGTTTAAAATTCCAGGTTTCAATTCTAGCTCTTTTGCCATCTATTAATTCAAATTCATTTCTCATTCTTCCAAAAACCTCTCCAGGGCGCATTCTACCAGATGCGATTTGTTCCGGTAAGAATTGCTCTTGCAGAGTCTCTTCTGTAATTTCTGCAAGGTCTCCTCTTTCAGCGAAAAACTTACAATTTTACCCATATAACTTATTAATTTTTATTAATTCTTTATAAGCTTTTCTTATTTAACCACTTGATAGTTACTACACCACAAACATTTATAAACCCCCCGGTACTTAAACGTCCATGACGACCAAATTCACCATAGTTGAGGAATATCCTAAAGAAAGCGCCGGGACCTTTGTAGGCTGGAATGACTTTAGTTCAGGTTACGGAACTTTATGGACGGGCGGAATCGGCCCCTGCCTAGCGATAACTATGTATGACAAAGTCCGGAAAATGGGGGCATTGGCGCATATCGGTAGTGAGGAAATGGCTTCAGGCAGGTTTTATCAGCAAAATATAGTTAATGCTCTTTTCAAGAGCTTAGGTGGAATCAGCGGCCTGACAGCGACTCTTGCCGGCGAAAGCAGAACTGATGATAAGATTTCCGGGATGGTAAGAAAAGAACTGGAAAAATTAAAAATTCCCATAGTAGGAACGGATTTGGGGAACACCAAAATCGGAAGATCCGTATATCTTCATTGCAATACCGGAGAAGTGGAAGTTTACAGGTATAAAGAAGTTCCCAGCGATTTGAATTTTTAATAAAGAGATTGAATCTTTCTTTTTAACAAATAATCCTACGCGTTCAATAGCTTTTTCCCAGATAGAACCAAGACTGGGCTTTGTTCTTGCAGGCGAAGCATTTCTGCTCTTTTTTCAAGACCGGCTGCTGAAACGGAGAATTCAATGATTTGGCGCCGGTCTTTTCTTTGAAACTCTCTTCGCACTTTTCAGTCGCGCACCACGGCGCAAAAATAAGCTTTCCGGCGGACAGGGCTTTTTCTGCATCTTTGATATCTTCCACCATCTGGATGTTTTTATCCAGGTTAGCGCGCGCTTTTTCGTAAAGCGACTTCTGCATCTGCTCCAGGATCAATTTTATTTCCGTTTCCAGGGCGGATAAAGGCAGGGATTGTTTTTCACCAGTATCTCGGCGCGCCACCATCACTTCATTTTTCTCGACATCTTTAGGCCCGATCTCTATCCTTACCGGAATGCCTTTCATCTCCCATTCATTGAATTTCCATCCGGGAGAATATCCTTCCCTTTCATCCAGATGCACCGATATCCCTTTCTTTTCCAACAGCTGTTTTATCTTATGCGCTTCTTTCAGCACTTTCGTCTTGGAATCATCAAATAAGATCGGTACGATAACCGCCTGCGTCAATGCTAATCTGGGGGGCAATACCAATCCCTTATCATCAGAATGCATCATCACCATGATCCCGATCGATCTGGTGCTGATCCCCCAGGAGTTCTGCCATACAAACTGGGTATTTTGTTTTTCATCCTGGAACGTAATGTTAAAAGCCCTGGCAAAATTCTGGTCCAGATGATGCGATGTGCATCCCTGCACCGCTTTTCCGTTCGGCAAGAATATCTCTAACGATAAGGTGAATTCCGCCCCGGCAAAAGTTTCCGCTTTCGATTTTGTCCCTTTCAGCACCGGCAGGGCATACAATTCCGTGAATAATCTTTCGTAAAAATCAAGGATCTTGCGGGTTTCAGCGACCGCTTCCTCTTTCGTCGCGAAGGCGGTATGTCCTTCCTGCCAGAGAAATTCACGGCTTCTAAGAAAAGGGATCGGATGCTTGAATTCCCATCTCACGACGTTGCACCACTGATTCAAACGCAAGGGCAAATCCTGATGCGAACGGATCCATTTGGAGTAAGTATCATTGATGATAGTCTCGGAAGTCGGACGCACCGCCAGGCGTTCCTGCAATTTAGAACTCCCGCCGGACTCCACCCAGGCGACTTCTGCCGCAAAGCCTTCAATGTGCTTCTCTTCTTTCGTCAATAAGCTTTCCGGGATGAATAGCGGGAAATAAGCATTCCTCACCCCGTCTTCCTTGATGAGCTTATTGAAATATTCCTGCACTTTCTCCCAGATATGGTAGGAATTCGGCCGGAGGATGTAACAGCCGGAGACCGCGGAATATTCTATCAATTCAGCTTTCTGAAGAAGCTGGGTGTACCATTCGGAGAAATCCTCGCTCTTTTTGACCGTTATTCCCAGCGGATTTTTATTTTTACCCATGGTTAAGCTTAGAATGGGTTTAGTTATTTAAAAGTTATGGGAAAACCTTAATCCCTTCTTCTGCAGAAATTCAACCAATTCCGCAAACGCTTCGTCCAGGGAAAGTTCTTCGCTTCTGAACCGGAAACCGTGAATCCCTAATTTCTCAGCAGCGGTAATATTGGCCTGCTTGTCATCAACGAAAATAGTCTCTTCAGCTTTCGCTCCCGTAACCCAGAGCAATTTTTGGTAAGCTCTTTCATCAGGTTTAGAGCATCCGATCAGATGTGAAGATAAACCCAGATGTGCTATGTTCCTGATTTCAGAAGATCGATTATAATACATAATCTCATTATTGTTGCTTAAGACACTGGTGTAATAACCAGCTTGGTTAAGCCGTCCGACCAGATCAAGCATCGGCTGATAAGGGATTCCGCACCAGGCTTTCAGGGTTGATCCTAACTTTTCTTTATTCTCTGAAGAATCTTTAAAATTAGCGGTTTTCAATACTGCGGAAAGATAAGTGTCGGCGCTTATTTGCCCATTCTGAAATTCTCTCCAGATATCCCTGCCTTCAGGATAAGGGTGCAGGGCTTTCTTCAGATCATCCCAAGACAATTCTCCGTTCCAGAGTTTATCGGCGTAATCGCTTAATCTTTTATTATCTAACCGGAGATTTGCCACCCCGCCGATGTCAAAACAGATATGTTTGATGACCACGAATCACAAAAATAAGAGAAGATAATAAAGATTGTGGGGAAAAAAAGAAAATCCTGCCTTGCGGGTTTTTACATTCAACGTAGGGGCGGTGTAAAGAACAAGCGCACAAGGCAAGACTTTGAGCTTAATATAAAGAAATAAAAAATAAAAAGAGGGCGGACACCCCCTTCTAGTCTTATACTAACTCGAGGCCTAATTCTCTACTCAAGCTCTTGGCTCTTTGCTGCGAATGCTTGTTGTCAAGCTTTCCTAAGATCCAAGGTGAATTGACACCGGTAATGATAGTCATCACCGTAAGCTTGCCTTTCATGTCATCAGAGACTCTTGCTCCCCAGATAACGTTAGCATCGTCATCAAGAGATTCAGTGACCAGTTCTCCAATACGGCTTACTTCGTCCAAAGTCATATCTGGTCCTCCAGTCACGTGGATCAATGCTCCAGTAGCTCCTTCATAGTTGATGTCCAGCAAAGGATTGCTTAATGCTCCCTTGACAGCTTCTTCAACTCTATTGTTGGTGTCAGAGCTTCCTACACCGATAGCTGCTACTCCTCCATTAGACATGATGGCTTTTACGTCAGCATAGTCCAGGTTGACCAATGACGGCACTGCGATGGTTTCTACAATGCCTTTGATCATGGTTGCAACCAGTTCATTTGCAACAGCGAACGCCTGCTGGATAGGCAGGTTTCCTGCAATTTGAACTAGCCGGTTGTTATCGATTACAATAACTGTATCTGAAACTTGCCGCAGCTGTTGCAATCCAAATTCTGCTTTATCGCATCTGGCTCTCTCAATGTTGAAAGGCATGGTAACTGTACCTATAACTATTGCGCCAGTGTCCTTAGCGACTTGCGCCACTACTGGACCTGCACCTGTTCCGGTACCTCCCCCCATACCTGCGCAGACAAACACCATATCTGCTCCTTTGAGAGCTTCCTTAAGCGCAGTCAAGGATTCTTGCGCAGCTTCTGCCCCCTTATTAGGAAATCCGCCGCATCCTAAACCGCGGGTGCAGTCTTTTCCAATTAAGAATTTTCTGTCTGCTCCAGTAATTTGGAGATGTTGATGGTCTGTGTTGGTAGCTATTACTTCAGCTCCTTTAATTCCTTTTTTATATAGCCAGCCAACCATATTGTTGCCGGCTCCGCCAACACCAATAACTTTGATGTTAGCTTGACTCATAGTTGCAAAATCATCTTCCGGGGCATTTTGCAAAGCCCTTTCCACTAAAAAATCCATTCTTTCCACCTCGTTTTTGTTTGTGTGTCCACCCTTTTTTCATCAGAAACTACCTTGCTGATAATTTCTGCACTAAAAATCCGATCGCTACCGGATTTTCTCCATTACGAAATACATGTTCCAGCATATAAATTATTATATACTAGTTCCGCCTTTATATTCTCAGAAGTTATCGTGCACAAGAAATATGAAAATCATCATATTTCTGTGCTGAAATGAAGTAAGTTTCTTCATTTCATGCATAATCTAACCAATTATGTATGAGAAAAACTTATTTAGACAAAAATAATAAGTACAAACTACAAGATACGTACTGACCAAGTACAGACCAAATAACTGATGAGGGTGACCAACCCTTTAATTTCCTGTAAAGTAGTACTTATATTTAAGTATTTTTATTCTTCATTATATATTTCACAGAAGATAACCATTTCAAGATTTTCACCGGACCTATTTTAAACGGTTTTGTTTTAAGCTGAATATTTATTTTTAAATAGGGATTCTTGGATGGTAATTATAGAAAATAAGCAAAACTTTATTTTTTTACAACTTCCTTAACTTTCCCCGCCACAAACTCTTTTCCTTTCTTGATCGTTTCAGAAGCAGTTTGCGCTTTCCGCGCCAAAATAGTAGCAATGTCATTTAGATATTTAGCCGGGTCAGCAATCTTTCCTCTCCAAGTTCCGAAATACAGCAATGTTTCTAAGGGATATTTGGGCGGTTTGGTAGGAATTTCTTTGGCGTAACCTAAAGCGACGATGGTATGCACTTCCACATCAGCAGGAATCGTCAGCAGTTCTTTTACTTTTTCTTCATCAAACGCGCCGATCCAGCGGGTTGCCAAGCCTAATGAATGCGCTTCCAAAAGCATATTCTGCACGGCCGCGGCGCAATTCTGCGCCGTGTATAACCCTTTTCCCTTTTCTCCGTAGTAGCGTTCTGCTTTTTCCGGTTCCGCGCATACCACTATCAGCACAAATGCCTGGGCGATTTCGTACTGCTCATAGGCAGCGGCAGCTAATTCCTGTTTTAGTTCCGGTTTTAATGCCACGATGAATTTCCAGTTTTGGATATTGCCGCAGCTCGGTGCATGCCGTCCTGCATCTAATACTCGCGAAATATTTTCCCAGGAAACGAACTTAGGCATGAAATGCGTAACATTTCTCCTGGAGTTGATGATCTCTAAGATATCGCCCATATTCTCTTAAAAAATTTTGAAATATATATACTTAACGTTTTAAGATAAGCTAAAATTAATCTTCTAAATTTACATCACGGTGATGCGATGCAATCAGTTTGTCTTCGGCATCGTATAGGAACAGGGAGAATTTCACTTTCTTCAAGTCTCCGTCGGGTATGGTGACTGCATTATAGGAAGCTCTGACTGCTGCCTCATCAGATTTAGTTTCTCCGGCTTTTACTCTTTGGGAAGCTATGCCCACTTCAAAAGTATAATCGATGTCGTCGTATCCTTCTACCAGCATCGTAAAATGATGCGGCTTGATGGTTCCGATCTCGTTATTTTTTATGGTATATTTGATGCCGGTGGTCCTTCCCCAGGTTCCTTTCCAATCTTTATATACTTCATCCAGAGATAGAGCTACTTTGGAATAACTAACTACGACTATTTCGTCAGCGTCGTCCGCACTTGATTCCGGGGCAGTTTCATTTACCGGCGCCAGCTCTTCCACTGCCGGCAGTTCCGTAGTTTCATTCGCTGCTTCCGTTTCAGCGACCGCCAGTCCGGAAGGATTAGCATCATCACTGCTAAAAACGTTCATTAGATTAGAAAAATCAGGAAGCTGGCAGGCAGTTGCGCCAACACTGAAACGGCCTACATAAAACACGGCTAACAGCATAGCTACCAGCAAAAAGCCGCGCAAGAACTTGCGGGGGCTTAAACTGATGGTGACTTCGCGGTCCAACCGCGAATTTTGCTTTTTAGTCATCTGTGATTGCTGTTGTTCTTTGAAAGGATTAATCTTTTCTGCCATTTTATATCAGGAACATTATTATTGAAGTTATGATCAAAGTCAAGCCGACAAGGATAACTCCATAAGCTATCTGTTCTGCAAGAGCCAGTTTGGTGAAGTTAACAAGCTTGTTTGCGACCATATAAAAGAATCCGGCAAAATTTTTACTAACCAAAGCCAACTCCTGATATATCTGCGAAAACACTTGATTGACCATAACCATAATAAAATAGGAAAATTTATGGATTTAAAAATATATCGTTTTTTAGGGTCACTTTTGCGTAACTGGCGCTTCTTCGCTTAACGGCTGCGGACCTTCTTTGACTATTTTCAGATTAACCTGATGAATAATCTTGGAAATCCTGTCTCCGCAGACAGTTTTCTTGATCATTAGTCCTTTCTGTTTCTTGTTATTCCTATCTAATCCAGAAAAACCAACGCCTTTGCCAGCCATTATTTGTTTTCGCGGCGTCTGAATACCTTTTCTCATGGGGAAACCGCACTTATCAGAACCGCCGGTAACTAAGAATTCGTATCCGGGAAATCCTAATTTATCTCCATCGACAGTATCTCCAATACATTGATTATGCAGCGCATCTGCGGCAGTATCTTTCACTTCTTTTTGATAAGATTTTCCGCTTTTTGTTCCAATTACCAGCTTAAATTCCATGTTTTATTCCTCCCGAGACCAAAGCATCTGTTGATGCAAGCCAAAAAGGCCATCTCAGCTAATTATTTTTTACCTAACCGGTCAACTGCTTGCTTATTTAAAAAGCTTTGCCCAGAATTATTGTTGCTCCAATGCACTCAATTCGCTCTTAAGGTTAGCGAATTCTTCTCTCATCCGTTCCAGCTGCTGTTTCTTGAATTCATTTATCTGGTTCCTGCCGGCATCCCATTCCAACGGCTTCATTTTACGTTCCATCTGGAATAACTGCTCACGCAGCTGGGTAGTTCTTTCTTCTGACATAATCAACTAAAAGAGAATAGTTTATATAAATATTTAGTGAATGTATGATATAGAGTTATATGCTTGAGAATGCGGGCGTGCTTAATTCTGTTGCCATCTTATTACAAGAAAATTTCGTGAGGTGTAAAGTCTCGCTCTTTTAGGGCGAAATTTTCTGTCCCAAAAATCAGCCAATATAGCACGGGAGCGGAAAGCCGCGGACTTTAGTCCGTGGATAGTTTCCGAGCAGGCTGATTTTTGTTACCAGACCGGTATTTCCACTATCCTTTCCAATTGTTCCGGTCTATAGTCAAAGCCCCATATCTTTTGCGTGAATTTTGGGCTGGGAAAGAAAAACACGTTAGTATTGATCTCTTCCTGGTTGCGCGCTATAGTTTGGCGGTTGTAAAAATTATTCCCGCCCTGCAGATATTGCATCACATGCTCCCTGCCGGTAAAATAATGCTTTATGACGCGGCTGTTTTTTTTTGAGACCATCACGTGCGCCCAATCTTCAGCAACAAATTTCTGCACAAAAATATTCAAAGCTTCCCACCAAAGATTTTCTATCTCAGCAACTTCCGGAGCTATAGTTTGGACTCCTTGGAGGTATGCGTCTATGGTCGCTCCGAGAAATTTTTTCTCATTCTCCATGCCGTAAATCAGGGTATTTGCTGTAGCTCTAGATAATACAGTTTGCTCTTCTGATCCTAAAATCAAATTAAAATAGTCTGGATTAGGGCATCCGCTTTGTTTGGAATCTATCTTTACATCTGGAAACTCAATGACTCTCATGAGGTCTTATAAGTGGGGCGATTTATAAAAATTACTCTTCCAGAGTAGAAAACTATATAATCCCTGACTTAAACAAAAAAATCATGCAGGAAAAAACCCTATTAAAAATCTCGTACTTAACCCTTATCATAGGATTGGCATTTCTCTTTTTTTACTCTCAGAGTTTTGAGTTTTCTCCGTCATCCGACCCGGCGGCTATCGAATCCGCAGAAAAAGTGCTGATGAAAGGCCGGGTTGGAAATCTGAAAGTTACCGATAAAGCGGTGTTCTTTGAATTAGAGGGGGAAAAAGTGGTCACTACTGATGTAATTCTGTTCCCGGAAAATAGCATCTACCTTAAAGATGGTGATTACGTCGAGATCAACGGGCAGATGGAAGAATATAACGGAGAGGATGAACTGGTTGCGGATAAAATTATATTGAAATAGGTTTGGAATAAATAACAACCATAATAACACCAATAAAAATAATGAAAATATAACAATAATAAGAATAAAAAAAATTATTCAGAAAAACTACGCGTTCTCGAATCTTTTCTGAACCGCGCTCCAGTCGATGGCATCAGTGAACGCTTTGATGTATTCTGCCCGGTTCAATCCGTAATCAAGCATGAAAGCATGTTCAAACACGTCCATAACCAGCAGAGGAACAGCGCCGGCAAGATGTCCGGAATCATGTTCATTTATCCAGAGATTCAGCAATTTCTTGCCCGCAGGATCGTAAGCCATCATCACCCATCCTATCCCGCGCATCTTTCCAGTGTCGACGAATGCTTCCAGGCATTTCTGGGAAGAGCCGAATGCCTGCGTCATCAGCTTATGTAAAGCGGAACTTTCCGATAAGACCGTTTTCTTTTTAGCCATGTTTTGGAAATACAATTCATGCAATCTCATGCCGTTGAATTCCCAGCCGAAACGGCGCTTGAGTTCCGCATACTCTGGAGCGTTAGTCTTGCCATCTTTTTCCATCGCTGCCAAAGTATCCAGAAGCTTGTTAGTGTTGGCAACATATCCCTGATACAATTTGAAATGATTCTGCAATAGTTGGTCGCTGAATCCTTTCAGTCCCAGTAACTGTTCAAAATTCTGTGCTGTGTAAGTCATTTTTTATTCCTCCGTTATATTTTCCTTTATATTTTTCCCACTAAATGCAATCCCGGCTTTAAAGTAGCTTTTCCCGGCTCCCAGCTGGCCGGACAGACTTCACCGCCATTTTCCCGGACAAATTGCGCCGCTTTAATCTTGCGGATCAATTCTTTGGCGCTTCTGCCGATGCTGTTGTCATGCAGCTCAAAAGCTTTCAATACGCCGTCGGGATCGATGATGAACGTTCCCCGCAAGCTGAGACCTTCTTCTGCGATGTAGGTGCCGTAGCTGCGGCAGATCTGGCCGTTAGGGTCTGCCACCATGGGGAATCTTATTTTTTTAATGGTTGCGGAATTATCCCACCAGGCTTTGTGGACAAAGACGGTATCGGTGCTGATGCTCAATACTTCCGCCCCCATCTTTTTTAGTTCGTCATAATGGTCTGCCAGCTCTCCTAATTCGGTCGGGCAGATGAACGTGAAATCAGCAGGATAAAAGAACAAGACCACCCATTTTCCTTTGTAGCTGTCAAGTTTTACTGTTTTTATCTCATCTTCCTGGAACGCCTTGGCCTCGAATTTCGGCGCGGGCTGATTTATTTCTAATTTATTTTCCATAAAAAATCCCCTCCTGATTTATTTAGATGCCAAAAATTATTAATTTTTGTGCATGTTCCATGTTGGTGTCTCTTATCTGTTATGGTTTCCTCGTCAAGTTAAATCGGAAATATCTTTTTCCAAACATTGCCTTAGAAGTAAATATAAAAATGAGATGGGCGGGAAGAATATAAAACTTTCGGTGATAAAGCCCGAATTATTCATTCAAGCGTATTCGACCAAAAAGTGTTTTTATAACATCAACATCGTCATTTAGTTTGTATTCTCTTATCCAGTCTAAAACTCTGCCCGGAGTTATGGCCGATCCCGGGCGTATCGCTAAATTACGAACATGATCCCTGGATTCCATGACCCCGTGAGTAATTTCGGAGATAAATTCCACCAGTTTTCGGTAGCAAGGATATCCTTCATCGCCAAACTGATCGCTGCCCGAATCGAACGACATTAAAAATATTCTTCCATTTGGTGCTCCAAGATGCGGAAGCCTATGGATTATTTCATATTCTCTATGAATTATTTCAAATCTCTGTGTCGGATAAATAGGATTTTTTATTATTGGCACGTCCGTCAAGACATCTATGCTAAAAACATCTAAATCTCTAAAATCAACTTTATATAATTCGTCAATTGGTTTGTATTCTGCCATTAATACCTTCCAATTAGAAGGTATTTTAAAAACATTCTGACATTAACGGGCAGTTTATGGAAAATAGCGTGATTTAACTGTCTTTCACCATTATTTTTGCTTCGGCATCTAAGGCTTATATCAACGATGAGATGTTTATAATAGTTAGGTTATAAAACCAGAAAATGATTTCTTCTCTGCCCAGTTGAGAAATAATTTTATAAATGGAGCTCGGTTTAATATTGGCGAGGTGGTATCATTGGGACAAATCCGCTATATCTGCGCCGGCAGCTGCGGTTCGATGATTCCGGTAGAAAAGTATAAGCAGGGTCAAAAAAACTGCGTCGACAAGAGCTGCGACCGCTACCGCAACGCATTGGAGCGCGGAGAATACTGCGCCAACTGCAACACTACTTTTGAGGAAGGGGAAGACCACATCTGTTTTTGAAAGATAATCTCTTAAAAAGTTTGATTGGTATAATAAATAACGTACGTGGAAAGCTCCGTCGATAAGTGATTAGTTCTCGTCAGTAAATAGTCT
>JBBSZV010000022.1:0-17896 GCA_038044525.1 Nanobdellota archaeon | reverse complement strand
TCAACCAACAAGAAAGATAAACTTATATTAAAAACTTTCTGCCGATATTATAATACGAAAGCCCGTTCTCTTTTTAAGGGAAAGCTTAGCAAAACTATTTTTCCTCCGGAAAGATATTCATTTAATAATTGATCCAAAAATCCACTTTTTTTCCAGCCTTCTGGTTCGGGAGTATCTATAAAAGAAAAAATATATCTCTCATCGGGCATTTCAATATTTCCGGCGGAGGAAATCCAACTTGGAGAAATCAATGGAGACTTTGCAGCCAAAATACCATCTCTTTTAATTTTATTATATGTTTCTAAATGAGTATAATGAAATGCCCGCCTCATCTTGTTTAAGTGATTTATTTATTTATTTATTTATAAATAGGTTTAATTTTACCTATCAATTCCGATCTTAATCCCAAATTTCTCTGTTTCCAATGATGTCTTGCCCGCAAATACAATCTCTTTTACGTTCAAGACCGCTTTCAGGTCGGCTTCCATGCTCTTGACCATTTCATGGAATTCCAAATCATCATTGCCTAAAATCAATTTGGTAAATCCTTCCTTCAGAGAAAGCTGCTGCCCCGATTTGTATTTGCGTACGGTATTGATTATATCTATGCCTACATCGCCGGCTAATTCTGTTTTTTCATCAACTAATTTCTGGTTGAATTCCGGCCAGGCGGAGAGATGGATGCTTTTTGTTTTTTCCTTATCAGCGAAATAAAGATGGTATATCTCTTCAGTGATATGGGGCATTATCGGCGCGATAATTTTCAGCATACTGAGTAAAGAATGGTATAAAGCATATTGCGCGCTTTTTCTCTGAGTTGCCCCCCTGATCTGCGGATTGTATAATCTGTCTTTGACGATCTCCAGATAATTATCGCAGAAAGTATGCCAGAAGAAATTCTCCACCGCTGCCTTTGCCCGCCCATATTCAAACTGCTCCATGGAAACGGTGCTTTCCTTGATGACCATATGTAGTTTACTCAGTAACCATTTATCAAATAACTCCGTTGCTTTTCCTTCAACCGTTCCGTCAAAGTCTTCTAAATGCATCAATCCGAATTTAGAAGCGTTCCATAACTTAGTCACGAATTTCTGACCGGTAAGAAGGTCTTTATCTTGAAACGGAAGGTCATCGCCCAATTTTGACCCTGCCGCCCAGAAACGCAGGCTGTCAGCGGAATATTTTTTGATCATCTCCTGCGGTTCTACTATATTTCCCAGTGACTTGGACATCTTTCGCCCATGCGGATCCTGCGCATGTCCGGAAATCATTACTTTTTTCCAAGGCATACGCTGATGATGGAAATAACTTTTCACCAAAGTATAAAAAAGCCAAGTCCTTATGATGTCATGAGCTTGAGGACGAAGATCAAAAGGCTGGCCATCATATTTGTAATCATATTCTCCTTTGCTGACCCAGTTTTTAGTTATTTCAGGAGTCACTGAAGAAGTGGCCCAGGTATCCAAGACATCAGTCTCACCTTTAAAGTCAGTGGAGCCGCAGGAACAAGGTCTTTTTGGTTTTTGTGTAGTTGGATCTACAGGCAGATCTTTGATTTCCGGCAGTATATATGTTTTACATCTATTGCAATTCCAGATAGGCATTGGAATGCCGAAATGCCGCTGTCGGGAGATGCACCAGTCCCAATTCAGGTTCTGCACCCAGTGATCATAGCGCGCTTTCATATGCTGCGGATACCAGCTGATCTGATTCGCTAATTCCAAAAGCTCTTCTTTCTTATCCAAGATTTTGATATACCATTGGGTGGTCTTAAGAAATTCAATCTCGGTCTTACAACGTTCATGAACGTTCACGTCGTGCATTATCTCCTTTTGCTGAAGTAATAATCCATTCTCTTTCAATTTATCAAGAATGGCCGGCCTGGCTTCTTTGATTTTTAATCCTTTAAATTCCCCGGCTAATTCATTCATCCTGCCATTTTTTTCAAAAACTGCCCGAAGAGGAAGCTTAAAACGGAACCATTTATCTACGTCCTCTTTATCTCCGAACGTACATACCATCATCAGGCCCGTACCTTTATCTTTCAGCACGGATTCATCAGCAAGTATGGGCACTTCATGATTGAAGATCGGCGCTCTGGCAGTTTTTCCTTTCAGATGCCGATACCTTTCATCAGCAGGGTTGTAAAATAGGGCGACACAAGCAGGTATCAATTCCGGCCTGGTGGTAGAGATGACTAAATTTTTCCCCCCAGAAGTAAAAACAATATCATTGAAATAAGATTTCATCTCTACCGACTCAAATTCGGCCTGAGCGATAGCAGTCTGGCAGAGCACGCAATATGTTCCCGGAGATTCCTGCTGGTATATCCGCCCTTTTTTGAACAGATCGATAAATGAAGCTTGTGAAGTGGTCTGGCAGTGGCGATTGATGGTAGAATAAGAACGTTTAAAATCAGCGGACATCCCTATTTCCTTCCAGTTCTGGATGAATTTTGGTTTCTCTTCTTCAATTACTTGATTGCATATCTTGATGAACTCTTCCCGCTTCATCTTGGCAGAAAGAATATTCTTTTTCTTCTCCACTAATTTTTCTGTGGGAAGGCCATTATCATCTGTGCCGAAAGGAAAGAATACATTTTTGCCTTTCATTCGTTGATATCTTACTACAATATCTTGTTGGGTGTAGCTGAAAACATGCCCCATATGCATCTTCCCGGAAACAGTAGGCGGAGGAGTATCAATGGTATAAGCCTCTTTCTTTGAATCGGGGTGATATACATAAATCTCTTTTTCTTCCCAATGCTTCTGCCATCTCGGCTCGGCTTCCTTAGGATCATACTGTTTAGGCAGTTCCATGTTCTAAAAATAAAAGTGCGGGGTTATTTATAAAATTAATCGGAGAAAATTAGTTAGTTCACTTTCTTCGCTTTCCCAGCTTAGTTTAAATTATTCCTCCTTTCATTATAAAACGTAGCAATGTAAACATAATTTGGAACATCTCTTAAAGATTTATTGAATTGTAAATGATTTCTGCTTAGGAGGACATAATCAACGCTTTGAGCCTGTGCTAAACTTAAAGCTAAAACTTCGGCAGTTTGGTTAGCAATCTCATCAGCAACCCCATATTTCTTATCAAGTATTTTCCGGTTAATTTCTTCATCTGGATCCTGAGAAACATTAAACCAAATTAATTCATTACCGGCATGAACCAGATTTTCTAAATTAATCTGTTTAGAATCTTCATCATTGACTTTGCATAAGCTCCCTTTAACCCTTTGAATTATTTTTACCATCATTCGCTCAGCTTCGTTCCCCGGCTTTTGCTCTCTTCCCAGCCGTTCTGCGTTATCTGCATGAACTCCGCATTTTCCTGCATCTCTTTGATGTCGGCGGCGCCGCAGTAACTGATGCCGCTCTGCAATCCTTTTATCAACCCTTTAATGACTTCGCGAACTGACCCCTTGTAATCGACTAAAATAGCCACCCCTTCCACGAATACGTCTAATTTTTCTTTCATCTTCTTTCCTTCAGCGTTCTCTGCCCGTTCGTGGTTGCTGTCATAGGATGCGCTTCCCATGTAGCGTTTGTACCGCTTCCCGTCTTTCATGACAATGAATCCCGGCGCTTCATCAGTTCCGGCAAAAAAACTTCCGGAATAGATCGTCGAGGCGCCGGCGGCGATGGCCTTGGTCACGTCTCCCGGATACTGCATGCCGCCGTCTGCGCTTACCGGTATGCCATGCCATTTGGCGACTGAGACTACGTCCATGACCGCGGTAAGCTGCGGGATCCCCGAACCGGAAATTATCCTGGTGGTGCATACTGCCGAAGGCCCGATGCCTACTTTCAATCCATCCACGCCGGCTTCGATCAGGTCTTTCGCTGCGTCCGCTGTAGCGATGTTCCCAGCCATCAGATCCACTTTAGGAAACTGCTGTTTGAATTCCTTGATCTGCTGGATAGCTAATTCTGAATGGCAGTGCGCGATGTCCAGCACGATCACATCCGCTCCGGCATCGATCAGCGCTCTCGAACGCTCAATAGTATCTTTTACTCCTACTGCTGCTCCCACCCTCAGCTGCCCTTTTTCGTCGCGCGAAGCGTTCGGCCATTGCTCTAATTTACGCAGATCTTTGGTAGTGATCAGCCCGCGCAATTTCCCGTTTTCCAACAGCGGCAGTTTTTCTATGCGATGCTTATGCAAGATCGCTTTCGCTTCACCTAATTCAATACCGTACGGGGCCGTGACCAAACGTTCCCGGGGAGTCATTACCTCAGAAATCTTTTTATCTAATTTTTCTTCAAACAGATAATCGCGCGAAGTGAAAATGCCCACCAATTCACCGTTAGCCGATCCGCCATCATCGACGACCAGAAGACTGGTCACGCCCTGCGTCCCCATTATTTGTACCGCTTCCCCGACCCTGATGGTCGGCGGCACGGAAACCGGATCATCGATAACGTAACTGGTGCTTCTCTTGACTTTCTTCACCTCTTCTACTTGCTCTTCAAGAGTATTGAACTGGTGTATCACTCCCAAGCCGCCTTCCCGGGCCATGGTGATAGCCATCTTATGTTCAGTCACCGTAGCCATGTTGGAACTGACCAAGGGGATATTTAACGAAACATTCCTAGTAAATCTGGTCCTGATGTCCGCTTCAGTCCGGGAACGAAGAGGGGTTTTTTTAGGTATAAGAAGAACATCCGTAAACGTTAGCCCCGCCCTCATTTTCAACCATCCTGTTTTTACTATGCCCCTCTTTAAATATATTTATGCGTTGCATCATATGTTTCATCTGTATCAGTAAATCTTTAAAAATAGAAGCCGCTACAGACTATGAGATGACGCAGCCGACCACGTTAGACGAACGGATATTTGCCGCATTGGAAAAGACGATTGATTATTTTGCTGAAAATATCCCCCGCCAAAAAGAAGTATCCTTTGCTCCTGACGATCTGGAGACAGACCTGCTGGCTGAGCTTCAGCAGAAGGGATACAGTAAAAGATTTGCCTTGGCTGCCTTTAGATGCTGCTACTGGTATCTGCAGGACGAAGGCCTCCTCACCGTGGATACTTTATATGAAGTGAAGTACCGATTGAATCACCCTCTCACGGGAGAGCTAAGATCAGGCTCCTGTTTCCAGATCTTCGCTAAATACGAAAAATACCTTATGGTCAACAGCGAAGAGATCCCAGCATACCAGATCAAAAGCATCATCGACCTTAACAACGGAGAAAAGATCTTATGACTCTTTTTACCTTAAAATATGCGCCGAAGAATTCTGATCAGGTATTTGGACAGGATAAGGCGGTCAGCGAACTGAAAGATTTCATAACTAACTACAAAACAAAACGAAACAAAGCCGCGCTGCTTCTCGGGCCGATAGGCTGCGGAAAAACTTCTTCCGTGTACGCATTGGCCAAGGAGATGAATTACGATATCCTGGAATTGAACTCTTCTGACCTGCGCAATGCAGAAAATATTTCCCGCTTTCTCGGTTCCGCCTTAGGGCAGCAGTCGCTTTTTTTCACGCCAAAAATAGTCCTGATTGATGAGGTTGATAATATTTCCGGGACTGCTGACCGCGGCTGCATCCCCGCATTGCTGAAAGCGATAGAAAAATCTTCATTTCCAGTTGTGCTTACCGCCAACGAGATCGAAGACAGCAAGTTCAAAGCGCTGGCTAAAGCTGCAGAAGTTATCCAGTTCCATAAATTACAATACCGCACTGTCGCACACTGTTTACAATGGGTATGTGAACAGGAAGGGATCGCCTTTGAAGAGAAAGCGATAAATTCCCTGGCCAGGCAGGTGGATGGTGATCTGCGGGCGGCGCTTCTTGACCTGCATATCTCTTCCCAAAAAAAATCTCTCTCTTTCGAGGACTTATCCGTGCTCTCCGACCGGAAAAAAACCGAAACAATACTTAATGCCCTGACGGTGATTTTCAAATCATCTTCCGTGGAAACCGCTCTTCCGGCGCTGGAAAATGTGGATCTGGAACCAAAAGACGTGATGCACTGGATCGATGAAAATATGCCTAAGGAATATATATCTGCCCAAGCGTTGGCAAAAGGGTATGAATCCCTTTCCCGCGCCGATGTGTTCCAGGGAAGGATCATGAAACGCCAGCATTGGCGTTTCCTGGCTTACATCAACAATCTATTGACTGCGGGAATCTCTTCTGCCAAGGAAGAAAAAAATTCCGAATTCATCCCCTACCGGCGGACCATGCGTTTCCTGAGATTATGGCAGGCCAAGATGAAGAATGCCAAGAGAAAAGAGATCGCCGTAAAGTTAGCCGCAAAAACGCATACTTCTACTTCTGTCGCCGAACAGCAAACGCCATACTTGCAGGCCATCTTTCAGAAAAACGCAGGAAATGCCATCGCCCGGGAGTTAGAATTGACCGATGAAGAAGCGGATTGGCTGAGAGGAATGTAAAAATCCCGACCGCCCCAAGGGGCAGGGTATTCTCAACAAATAAACTATCTCGAGATTGCGATTTCCAAACAGTAAACTTTAATAATCCTCCTTTATAATTACTCCTGATGGTTCACTCAGCTCAGGATTTGGCGGTTTTCTGCAAGAAAAAAGGTTTTGTCTATCCTTCTTCAGAAATATACGGCGGCTTGGCCGGATTATACGATTATGGACATCTCGGGACTAAGCTTAAACATAATTTTGAAAATGTCTGGCGAAAATTCTTCCTGAACCTCAATGATAATTTCTTTGAGATTGAAACGGCCAACATCATGCATGAAAATGTATTCAAGGCTTCGGGGCATTTAGATAATTTCATCGACCCGCTGGTGAGCTGTTCCAAATGCGATATGACGGAACGGGCGGATCATTTCCTGCAGACAAAAGTCAAAGAACGATTTGAAGGTTTATCTCCGGAACAATTGACCAAGCTCATCAGGAAGCATAACCTTACCTGCCTGAAATGTGGATCGGAATTAAAACCAGTTTCCGTAATGAATATGATGTTCCCGCTGCAATTGGGCATCGGCAAGGGAAACCGCGCCTTTCTGCGCCCGGAAACGGCGCAATCGCCTTTTGTCGATTTCAGATTGCAATATGAACTGCAAAGAAAAAAACTTCCTTTGGGATTGGCTGTCGTCGGCAGAGCTTACCGCAACGAGATATCGCCGCGAAATTTCATGCTGCGCCAGCGAGAATTCACGCAGGCGGAAATGCAGATATTCTTTAATCCTGCAAAATTGTCCGAACATCGCCATTTCTATCTGGTGCAGGACTATAAAATCCAAACTTTGCTTGTCAAGGACCGGCAGGAAAATGAAAATCATGGCCGCCCGAAGACGGAGGCTAAAGAAATCGTCGAGAGGACGGCGGAAGAATTGGTAAAATGCGGCCTTCCCCAGTTTTACGTGTACTATTTAGTAAAAATACAGCAATTTTATCTGGACGTCCTTAAGATTCCCAAAGAAAGGCTGCGTTTTTACGAGTTGGATGAGAAAGAACGGGCTTTTTACAATAAATATCATTTTGACATCGAGATAGACCTGCAGGAATTCGGCTTCACTGAAGTAGGAGGTTTGCATTACCGGACCGACCACGACCTGCGCGGACATGAAAAGATTTCCGGCGAAAAGATGGAAGTGTTCGATGAAGAATCCGGCAGCCGGTTCATACCGCACGTATTGGAACTTTCCTTCGGCGTGGACCGAAATGTGTATGCGCTTTTGGATCTCAGCTTTGATGAAAACAAAGAAAGAGGGAATATCGTCCTGCATCTGCCCCCAAAACTCACCCCTTTTTTTTGCGCAGTATTTCCTTTGGTGAAAAACAAGCCGGAGATCACGGCTAAAGCGGAAGAAGTATTCGCAAAAATAAAAGAGGCTTTTCCCTGTTTCTACGACGAAGCCGCATCTGTAGGAAGAAGATATGCGCGGGCTGATGAGATTGGAACATTTGTTTGCTGCACCGTCGATTTCCAATCGTTAGAAGATTCCACCGTCACTTTACGGAGCAGGGAAACGACCCGGCAGATAAGGGTAAAAATAAACGACCTGCCGTCATTGCTGGAAAAGATCTACCACGGCGAAGAATTAGAAAAATTAGGAAGAGTTGTCGCCTAAGGCCGTATCGTTCCATTTATCTCTTTTAATCGCCCGGATCAATTGTTCTGATAAGAAATCAAGCTTGGGACATTCTATCGACGCCTTATGGATCCCATCGACCGCTGCCGCCACCAATTTCAGCGCCTTATTTCCTCTTAAAGGTCTGCGGCGCTGATCCAGAGCCGGTTTTTTAAGGTGCATTGACAGAAGATATTCCTCCAAGCACCCGTTAGAATATTCCCAGCCGTCTTGAAATACCAAAGAAGTAGCTTTGGTCTTGATGATCTCTTTGGAAAGATCAAGATAATCCCTCTGCGACCAGGCCTCTGAAGAACCGAACATGCCCGGAAGAATGCTTGGCTGCGCTCTGCTTTTAACCGCTTTCCCTAACTTCGCATATCTCTGTAAATTTTCGTCTATACATCCCCTGAAAATTTCCTTCGGCAAATCCTGCGTTTTCCCTAAGCGATGTTGTTCTGCCGCAGCGTATAATCCCTTGCCTCCGGTAATCGGAGCACTGAAATAAATAAATTTTTTTGCCTCTATCATCTGAAGACCTTTGCAAACCAGTTCTAGTTCCCCGGTTCTGTGTTCGTATCTCCGATATTGTTGAAGGATATTTTCCGCAATCTCTTCCGGTTTTGCCGCAGAGGTATTGATAACCATATCATAATGGAATGGCATATGGAAATTCGGGATCCCATACTTTTTTGCATAATTGCCCAATTCGTCATCCGCTCTTTCGGAGATGGTCTGTTTCGCCCTTTCGGTGCTTTCGTATCTTTTTTCATGCCTTCGCGCCTGATGAACTCTCCCCGCCGCAACGTCGGCATCACACGAAAGAAAAACCCTAAATGATTGAGGAACAAAATAAAAGCCTAAGCGGGAGTCGAGGATAAATCTTTCTTTCTGCTCTCCTAATTCCCGCTGGTAAGAATCAAGGTAGCCATCAAGCGACTGCATTTTTCCGCCTACTTCCACGACCTTTTCGATATTTTGCCTATAAAACGATTCTGGTTCTGCGCCCCGTTCCAAAGCCAGCCTTTTGACTAACGAGCCTACTGAATACGCCTGATAGCCCAGTTGTTTGACCAATAATGCATTGATGGATGATTTGCCCGAACAAGGAGTTCCGGAGATAGTGATGATGCGTTTTCTTAAAGAACTGCCGAGATTCATAGTTTGCATTTCAGATTGACCGTTAAATTAATTTTGGTAGTGAAAGCTATAGATATGACGCTGGAATGGCGTTGGATATGATGCTAAATATGGCGCCCGGACCGCTCCAAGTAAGGTTTATAAATTGTAGAAGAATAAGTGATTTGAACTCCTACTTAAGTCAGCATGGCAGATAAACCGGGCGCAGACTGGAACATAGATGAGCGGGCTTCTTCAGCCCCGTTCATCATCCTAATCCTGATAGCTTTAGCGACAGCAGGAATAGTTTATCTGCTGGTGGGGGCTGACACTTCCGTCAGTGTAAACACGACTACGGGAATCGTAGTGATTGTTTCTGTGGTCGGCGCGGTGATCGCATTGATCTCCAGTGTCGCCTGGGAATTCTCTCCTGCCAACAGGCTGCGCCGCGCATTGCGGAGGATAGCTCCGGTGATAGACTTGGAACCTTCCGAAACCACCAAAAATTCTTATCTGGAGATTTATGCTCTTTATCTCAAGATGTCCGAGAAGAAAAAACAGAATTTTTATACCCGAGTAAATTCCCTGCGGGAGCGCATTGAGACTCACTTAAAAAGTGAAAAAGAGATAGAACGATTGTTCCAGAAAGTTGATAAAGGCTCTTTGACAGAACAAAAAAACATCTATCTTGAAATTTATAAGGCTTATAGCGGCCTACCCCGAAAAGTTCAAGAAGAATACTACACGCACCTGGTGCAGCTGAGGGACAGATTAGAGCGGGGCAATTGAGCGCGTGACAAAAACCGTAAAAAACAATGGCCCGGCACCAGAGAAAAAATATTTATGGACAGATTTAGTAAAAATGGACGGATTTAACAAAAGAGAGATGATGATGAAAAAATGAAATTGCTCCCTTCTCTGCGGCAGAAGAAACGCTATGTGGTTTTTGAGATTGTTTCCGATAAATGTTTTTCTATCGGTGAAGTCCAGGAAGCGGTAGAATCTTCTTTAAGCAAATTCCTTGGCGACTGGGGTTTAGCTAAAGCGTCCCCTCTTTTCGTAAAAGAAAAATGGAGCGAAACTAAGCAGCGTTTTGTGATCAAAGTAAACCATACTTTCGTCGATGAATTGAAAAGTGCGCTGATCTTAAACAAAAAGATTAAAAATACCCCCGCACTTATCAAGTCAATCGTCACTTCCGGCACGCTTAAGAAGGCCGGATCCTATCTCTGACTGTCGAGGTGTAAAAATATGCAAAATAAAGAACAACAACAAATGATTAACAAGATGGGTTATGACCGATCGATTACCATGTTTTCTCCCGATGGGAGGTTATTGCAGGTAGAATACGCTAAAAAAACCGTAAAGCAAGGCTCTACCGCCATGGGCATCGCCTGCAAGGACGGCGTGGTGTTCGTCGTGGATAAGCGGATAACTTCAAAACTTCTGGTTCCGGAAGCCATCGAAAAGCTGTTTGTCATCGATAGCCACGTCGGCGCTACAGCCTCGGGGATCATCTCTGATGCCAGAGTCCTGGTCGACCGGGCACAATTGAGGGCCCAGCAGCACACGGTAAGCTATGACACCAGCATCGACATCCTGTCGCTGGTGAAAGAGATCTGCGACCTTAAACAGGTATGCACGCAATCCGCAGGACTGCGCCCCTTCGGCGTCTCCATGATCGTAGGCGGAGTGGAAGAAGACGGAAGCATAAAACTTTTCCTGACCGAACCATACGGGCTGTACTTCCAGTATAAAGCGGTAGTCATCGGCGAGGGCGAAGAAGAGATCGATGCTGCCCTGCAAAAAAGGTACCGGGCTTCGCTAAGCGTCGATGAAGGCCTTAGATTCGGGCTGGGATTGCTGAAAGAATACCTTAAAGACGAATTCAATGTCGATCGCGTGGATGCTGCATACATCAACGCGACTGAGAAGCGGTTTGTCAAACTGACCAACGATGAATTGAGGAAGCTGTTGAAATAAGGCTTTTTTGATTTATTTAGGTCTTCTTTTGAGATTATATTTTAATTTTTAGATTAAAGGCGTTAGCGTTAAATTGGGCAAGTGTTTTATAGATCATGGCCGGCTTTGCTGGCCGGGAAATCTGCCCAACAGCCGGCAAAACGTCTAATTTAACCAATAAATTTTTAAATAAAACCTGAATTAAAGCTATAGCGTGAGAAAAAGAACGGAGGTATTCGCGAGCCTTACGCTTATCATGATAGGCGCGAATAATGAAATAAAATGAGTAATATTATAATACAAGAACGTGATGTTGTTATTCCTGGTGAAATTCTTGCCACGGGTATGGATTACCTTCCCGGCGAAAATACGTATAGGGAAAATGAGAACATATATTCTAAGGTGTTAGGGTTAGCATCAATATCCAGTCGGGTGATTAAAATTACACCATTGTCAGGACCATATGTTCCAACCATAGGTGATAAAATTATTGCCAGAGTCATGGACATCACTATCAGCGGATGGCGCTTTGACACCGCTACGGCATATTCCGCTCTTCTTAACATCAGGGATGCCACCACCAGATTTGTCAAGAAAGACGAGGATCTGAGCAAGATTATGGCGATCGGCGATTATGCAGTGGTTATGATTGTCAATGTAACTTCTCAAAATCTTATAGATTTGACCATGAAGGAGCCCGGTTTGCATAAAATTTTTGGCGGAAGAATCATCAGCATCAACAGCCAAAAAGTTCCCCGGGTTATCGGAAAAAAAGGCAGCATGATCTCTTTGATAAAAGATAAAACCGGCTGCGAGATCACCATAGGCCAAAACGGCCTGATATGGATCAAAGGCTCTGCAGCAGGAGAATTTAAAGCTGAGAAAGCCATAAAATTAATTGAAAAAAAATCTCATCTGGAAGGATTAACTGAAAAGATGGAAAAATATTTAGGAGAAATGTAAATATCATGGTATACACAAAAAGAACGGATGGCCGAAAAGTTGATGAACTCAGGCCTATGGAAGCTAAAGCCGGGGTAATTAAAAATGCTAACGGTTCTGCTTCATTTAAAATCGGAAAAACCTGGGCTATCGCTGCGGTCTACGGCCCTAGAGAAGTAGTTCCCCGCTTCATGGCTAACCCCAAAGAAGGGATACTGCGCTGCCATTACACCATGATGCCTTTTTCAGGTTCTGGAGAACGCATCAAACCGGGCAGAAGCAGACGATCACAGGAAATCTCCATGGTCATGGAACAATCATTGAAGCCGGTAGTCGATCTGTCCGCATTTCCCAATTCTGTAGTTGACATTTTCGTAGAATTGCCGCAGACCGATGCCGGAACGAGATGCGCAGCCATCTCTGCTGCCTGTATCGCTCTTGCCGATGCCGGAATACCTATGAAAGATATGGTCAGTTCTGTTGCCGTAGGTCAAGTTGACGGCATGGTAGTGGCTGACCTGAATTACGGCGAAGAATCATATCCCGCCATCGTATCAGACATCCCGGTAGCGATGCTGCATAACACCAAAGAAATTTCCCTCCTGCAGATGGACGGAGAAATATCTAAAAGTGACCTGTTAAAAGCGCTGGAAATGGGTAAAATAGCAACAGAGAAAGTATACCTGCTGCAGGTAAAAGCATTAAAAGAAAAGTTCATGACTGAGGATAAAAATGATAATTAATAAAGAAACAATCGCGCAATTGGCAAAAGAGAACCGGCGCTTGGACGGGAGAACCTTAAATGAATTCCGCCAGCCCATCATCATCCAAACAGATATTTCCTGGACTGCGGAAGGTTCCGTCCGCGTACAGATCGGTGAAACGGTAGTTATGGCCGGAGTGAAACTATCTCTGGAAAAGCCGTACAACGACACTTCCGACGAAGGAGGCATCATGATCAATGCTGAATTATCGCCGTTATCCAGCCGGGAATTTGAAGTAGGCCCGCCGGGCATAAAAGCAGTTGAATTAGCAAGAGTGGTAGATCGCGGCATCAGGGAATCAAAAGCTATTGACCTGAAAGCGTTATGCATCGAACCGGGAGTGAAAGCCTGGTTCGTGACCGTTGATATAGTCAGCATTAACGATGCCGGCAATCTATTAGATACTGCCGGATTAGCGGCTTTGGCTGCGCTGAAATCAGCTCGCTTCCCGATGGTTGATCCGGAAACCGGCGCTATTGATTACAAGCAGAAAACCGACAAGCCTTTGCCATTGACCAAAGAACCTTTACCGATCACCGTATACCAAATAAACGGTTCCCTTCTGGTCGATCCAAGTCAGGAAGAGGAAAATGCTTACGAAGCCCGGTTGACCGTAGCTTCTGATTCAGACGGCACCATCTCAGCTCTGCAAAAAGGCGGAGTCGCTCCCTTGTCCATCGAACAGATTGGGAACATGGTAGATCTAGCTTTAGAAAAGGCAAGTTTTTTAAGAAAAGAGCTTACCAAAGCTTTGAAAAAGTAATTTAAGGTAAAAAAATGAGCAGCGCAAAAACTAAAAGTAAAGACCCGGAAGAAATAGTGATGGAATACACTAAGTACGAGAAAGCCCGCATGATCGGCTCTCGCGCCCTGCAGTTATCTATGGGGGCCCCTTTCATCGTCAAACTGACCCCTGAAGAATTGACCGCCATGCATTTCGATCCGATAGAGATCGCCCTGCGCGAATACGAAGAAGGGGTTCTTCCCATCACCGTGAAAAGACCGAAAGTAAAGAGCAGCAACTAGTTCTGGTTTATTTGGGTGCACTTTACAGATGAATAATATCGTCACTGAAGAAAAATTGAAAAAATATTTTGCCGTGACTAAAGAAGCGCTGGAAAAGGCAAAAAATGCTGTCGACAGCTCGCGCAGGGAGCAGGCAGAGGATTTCTTGGACATGGCTTCCCGTTACTACCAAGATGCCAATTATTTCTTTTTTGAAAAGAAAGATGCGGTGCTGGCTTTTGCAGCCATAAATTACGCCCATGGCTGGCTGGATGCCGGCGCCCGCGCGGGATTGTTTAAAGTGAAGGATAATCGGCTATTTACAGTAGACCACTACCCAAAAGATAGTTAACTACTTAATAGTACTAAACTGCAAAAGATTTATAAATCAAGGTTGTTCTGACCACTAAATAGTGTATTTAGAGGTTATAAGGTGTCAGAGGGTCAAAAAGCCCGCGAAGGGAAGGACAACCATGATTGTGCAAAAAGAATTTTTAGACCAGCTTAAGGATTTCGGATTAAACTCTTATGAGCGTAAGTTGTGGATCGCTTTGCTGTCCAGAGGCGTATCCTCTGCCGGCGAATTATCGGATATTTCCAGCGTTCCCCGTTCCAGAGCGTATGACGTCTTGGAATCATTGGAAAAAAAGGGATTTATCGTAGTCAAAGTAGGCAAGCCCATCAGGTACCTGGCGGTCTCTCCCACAGAAGTTATCGAACGGGTCAAGAAGAAAATTGCTGAGGAAGCAGAACAGCGCAGCAAGATGCTGTCCCAGCTAAAGGATTCTGAACTTTTGGGGCAGTTAAACGTGCTTCATTCTGAAGGGATCACTTTGGTCGATCCGACCGATAAATCCGGCGCATTCCGCGGCCGGGAAAAGATCTATGAGCACCTTATGTTCATGATAAAGAATGCCAAGAAAAACATCACTTTGACCACTTCCGCCAGCGGACTGGAACGGAAACATGACTTTTTATCCACTCATCTGAAGAAAGCGGCAAAAGCCGGGATCAAAGTACAGGTGATGACCTCAGCTAACGCCGATAAAAGCTTATTGGAAGAGATCTCCCAGTTCGCTGACGTGAAAACAACCAAAAATTGCACTGCGCGGTTCTGCATGGTCGACAACAAGGATATACTTTTATTCCTTACCGACGACCTGAAAATACACAAGAGCTATGACTGCGCGGTATGGGTCGAAGCTCCCCAGTTCGTGGATTACTTCAGCAAGCTGTTCGACACGGAATGGAGGAAAAATAAATAAAATGGTGTCGTTTCCAGTAGTATATATTAATTGCCAGCGGTGTTATGAAATAAGTTCAGCCATTTCTCAGGAAACAGATAAATTAGCCCTAATACAATTGGAGCGGGATAGGCATGAAGTTAGAATTCAAGTGATGGCGGATGCGAGGGGATGGAATACAAACGAAAAAGAGATGGATTTAGACGCGCGTTGTATGAACTGTGATTTTTCTAAGCCTTCGGTAGCGATATGTCTTAAGAAAACCGGCGATATCCGATATTTTGAAATGCAACGATCTCCGGAAACAGCCCACAATTACCGAACTAACGCAAAATAGATCTAAATCAATAACTTTTTATAACTCCTTTTCTTTCCATGCTCAATGGTTAATTACAAGCAAGTAATCTTGGTGCGGCAGGACTTAAAGCTTCCGAAAGGCAAGTTAGCGGCGCAATGCTGTCATGCTTCCATTGAAGCGGCATTGAAATCTTCCGACAAGAAAATATCCGCCTGGAGAAAAGAGGGCATGGCCAAGATCGTCCTCAAAGTTAAAGATGAGAAAGAACTTTTGCATTATCTTCAAAAAGCCGAGGATAAAAGTTTGATCGCCGCCTTGATCACCGATGCCGGGAAAACCGTGGTTGCGCCGGGAACCAGGACCTGCGGCGCGATCGGCCCGGATGACGAGGAGGAGATAGATAAGATAACCGGAAGCCTGCCGCTGTTATAGAGAAGACTAAAGGAGAATATCCAGAACTTGAGGTTAATGCAAATTGAAATGGGAACCGGAAGAGGAAAGAGCGTATAAATTAGTGTTAAGTTATGAACGCAAAGAAGGATGGTTTGAGTTCGCTGTTGATCTTAGAGAAAAGACATATCTCTTATGGCACATGGAGAAATCCGATCCGTGGTATGATGCCTCTTGCTTCATGTCTTACACCGAAAAAGGGGTATTTACTGCCGGCCACCAAGACCGAATAAAGTTTGCGTTGGGATTAAAAGATATTTTACTTAATGCTGAAGGATTGGGTGAAAAGGAAAAAGAAGGGTTAGCGCTTCTGATAGAGGAAATCGAAAAAAAGATACCCTAAATGTAGCCATCATATATCGCAATAAGCTGTCCGTGCCAGCAACATTTATAAATAAGGCATTTTCTAAGACCTTGATATGAAAATTCCAAAGACCATCAAGCGTTTTTGCAGGTATTGCAGAAAACATACCGAACAGAAAGTCGCCCCGAATAAGAAGAGGGCGCCTAGTTCTTTAAGCAGAGGTTCAAAGTATCGCGCTAAATTGAGAGGCGCAGCCAGAGGCACCGGAAACTTAGGCAGATATTCTAAACCTGCCGTCACCAAATTCAAACGTACTGGAGCGAAGAACACCAAAAAGACTGATCTGCGGTTCACCTGCAACGTCTGCAAGAAAACAAGCTGTCAGAGCAAAGGGATAAGAACCAAGAAAATGGAGCTGGTATAAACATGTCTGAGCATTCATCTACGCCAAAAAGCAAGTTCATCAAAGTTCGCTGCGCCAAGTGCAAGAACGAACAGATCATCTTCGGCAACGCCAGCAGCACCGTGCCCTGCCTGGTCTGCAATAAGGAAGTGGCTTTCCCGACCGGTGGAAAAGCTAAAATTTCTGCCCGGGTACTGGAAGTGTTGGAGTAAATCATTTCTCCCAAAATATTTATAAAACCGGTCATTCAAAGGTAAAACATGTTCTATAAAAAAAAAGGTTACCCGGAAATAGAAGAAATCGTCTTCTGTAAGGTCACCAAACTATTTCCCAATTCAGTATTCGTGGAGCTATTGGAATACGGAGAACAGGGTTTGGTCCATATATCTGAAATCGCTCCGGGAAGGATCAGGAATATCCGCGATTATGTCAGTGAGGACAGGCAGATCATCTGTAAAGTCCTGCGCATCGACCAGCAGAAAGGACACATAGACTTGTCTCTAAGAAGAGTGAATTCCCATCAGCGGGCCGCGAAATTAGAAGAGATAAAGCAGGAAAACAAAGCGGAAACGTTAGTGCAGAATTTAGCTAAAAAGTTCCAGAGGCCGGCCGAAGAGATTTATAATCAGCTGGTGGAAAAAATCTTCAAGGAATATTCCCACCTATATCTTTGTTTTAAGGATGTTGCGGCGGGAAACGCCGATCTGGAAAAGATGGGGTTGGATAAAAAATTAGCTTCTGACCTCACTGCAGTCATCCTGGAAAAATTCAAGCCGCCCAAGATCACCATCAAGGGTGAGATCAAGATGCAGTCCTATGCTCCGGATGGAGTGAATAAGATCAAGGCGATATTGCTGTCGCTGGAAAAGATCTCCCCTTCTATCGACATATTTTATCTCGGCGGCGGGAGATATCGGCTGTCGATCGAGGATATCGATTATAAGCCGGCAGAACAGACCCTGCGCAAGGCAGAAGAGATTCTGGAAAAATTTAATGATCTGGTCTCTACCGCCTCATTTGAACGGGAAAAAAGCGAATGATTTTAGAATATGGCCAAACATCTTCATAAATGTCCGCTGGACCAGCGGTATACTTTGGAAAATAAATGCCCGGATTGCGGTTCTGATTGCGCCCTTCCCCGGCCGCCTAAATTCTCCTTGGGAGATAAGTACGCTTCTTTGCGGCGGGAAGTCAAGAAAAAAGAGCTGCGTGAAAAAGAGCTGTTGGATTGAATCGATCGTTCGGATAGATCGCATTAAAACCTATTAAAAAACATATTAAAAAATGTGAACTACCACGAGTTTCGCCTGCGGGCTCAACTCGTGGCGTCACGTGTGG
>JBBSZV010000021.1:0-10547 GCA_038044525.1 Nanobdellota archaeon | reverse complement strand
AACCAACAAGAAAGATAAACTTATATTAAAAACTTTCTGCCGATATTATAATTGGGCAAGTTCGACTTTAACATCTTTATGTCTTTTTTCCAAATCTCGTTTGCTCATAGTCATTGTTTAATCACCATCACCCTTGAAGTTGAACTAATATATAAAATTTTATACCTGGTGCCCTTATACATAATACCATTTATTTTCCGCCTTTTGCTCTCGGTCTTTAACTGAGCCGGGATCATTTATTCTGGGGCGGTGCGAAGCGACATCCCGTCTCATAGTGATATCTAAATTTTTCAAGAATAAATTCATCCCTTCTGGCATTGATAAGGGGCCCTGCAAATTTCCTTCCTGGGCCGGCGTTCCGGTAAATACTATTAATCGGTTAGATATGTAATCCAGAAACATCAGGTCATGATCCACAACTAAGAAAGTAATATCTCTTTCCCAAGCCAGATTCTTGATTATTTTTGAGATCAATAATCGTTGTTCTACATCCAGATACGCGGAAGGTTCGTCCAATAAAAACAATTCTGCGTCCTGCGACAAGCAGTGCGCGATTGCTACGCGTTGCAATTGCCCGCCGGACAATTCCGACAGCTTCTGGGCGAACAATTTCTCTAAATCCAGTGGCTTGATCAATTGGTATTGATATCTTGCTATAGCTTCCTGTAAAAATTCGGCCACGGTCATTTCCGCGCTGGTTTCCAGATATTGCGGCTTGTACGCCACTTTTACATTTTTACCTAATTCTCCTTCATCGGGATTTATTATTCCGGCTAACATTTTCATGAAAGAAGTCTTTCCGATGCCGTTTTCGCCTAAAACACCGATTATCTCTCCTTTGCGTAATGATCCTCCCGGGGCGGAAAAGGTAAATTTACCTATCTTCGCGCGTAATTTTTCCCAAGATACCAGCTGCGTCGTCGATGCCCCTTTAACATCTTGGTTTTTTTCATATTTTATGGCGTGATCACGAAAACGGACATTTTCTTCTTTCAGATAACCCTCCAAAAAAGAATTTACCCCCTCGCGGGAGGATTTTACTCCCGATACTATGCCGAACCCTCCTTCGCTGCCGTACATTATATTTACCAAATCAGTCATGTAATCAAAAATTATCAGGTCGTGTTCAATTATTATGGTCGCCACTTCCGGCGCAGCTAACGATTTGATGAATTTAGAAACATGGATCCGCTGCTTGATATCCAAAAATGAGGCGGGCTCGTCGAATAGATAGAGATTGGCTTTTTTCAGCACTGCTGCCGCGATGGCTATCCTTTGCAATTCTCCTCCTGAAACCGTAGAAATATCATTATCCAGGATCTTGATAAGGCCTAATTTATCTACGACCTCAATAAGCTTATTGCTTTGATCAATCTTGGAAAGCAAAGATTTGACTTTTCCTGAGAATTGGCTTGGTATCGAATCTATCTGCTGCGGCTTGTAAGATAGAGATATTTCTTTTTTCCCCAGCTTTTCCAAAAATTTCTGCGTTTCCGTCCCTTTGAAATAAGCTATCACTTCCTTGAAATCCGGCGGATTTTGCCAATTCCCCAGATTTGGTTTTATCGTTCCCGCCATTATTTTCATCGCTGTTGATTTTCCGATCCCGTTCCGGCCTAAGATGCCGGTGACTTTTCCGAAAAGCGGCGCCGGCAAAGAATACAATTCAAACAGGTTTTCCCCGTAACGGTGTATGGGCGGTTTGTTTAAAGCAGTAGGCAGGTTGATTATTTCAATTGCGCCGAAAGGGCATCGGTTCGGGCAGATTCCGCAGCCGGTGCAGAGCATCTCATCGATGCGCGCTTTTTTGTCCGGTTCGCCGGGATAGATGCAGTCAGCCCCTTCCCGATTGACGGGGCATAATTTAGCGCAAAGGTAATTCCCGCATTCCTGCGGATGGCATTTGTCCCGATGTATTATGGCGATTCTTTTTCTTGCGCTCATGGGATTTTAACATCTGGCTCTGATTTTATATTCTTTTTGCTTGAACAGCCGTAACTTTTAAAAAATAAGCTCTTATTTAGTCTAACTGATGGCCAAATGCAGCATCTGCGGGAACAAGATAGCGGAATTGTTTTTAGAGAAACCTAAAGGGACTATCGTAAAGAAGCCCGGTTCAGGCAAGCAATATCCGGTCTGTTTCGAATGCCAGAAGAAGTTTCCGGTTAAGGAAGTCCTGCTGGAACATCTGAAATAAATAATAATGCCCCTGTGGCTCAGTGGGAAATGTCGCGCCATTTCTCAGGCGGGTGCGCTTCACTCCGTTCAGCAGCACAATAATTAAAAATAACCTCTCTCTTAATCAATCATTCATGCCTGCCCCTGTGGCTCAGTGGCTAGAGCGGCGCTCTCGTACAACCTTTTTGCATCCGCAAAAAGCTTGACCAAAAAATGGTGGGTCTTTGCAGACCCTGAAATTGAGAGAAGCGCAGATCGGGAGTTCAAATAGTTTCCGAACCTCGGGAGGAAACGACCGAGAAGCGGAGCTTCGAAAGTCTCCCCAGGGGCTTTTTTTTCTTACAGCTCCTCTTGATTTATGAAACAAGAGGAAGAAAGATTATTAAAGGGATAAAAACGTAGAAGGCTAATGGTGGAAAAGGTTAAGATCGCTAAAGCTGTGGAGAGAGAGCTTGATCGGGAAGAGCAGGCGGTCGTGCATAAGCTTGTTGAAGAGGATCTGCAGGCAACCACTAGCGCTGGCGACGGCAAAAATATCCTTATCATGGTCGGGGTGATAGTGGGCATCTTTGTCCTTACCCTCGGCAGCTTTAAGGTTTATAATCAATTTACCGGTGCAGGGGTTATAGTCATCGATGATCTGCATCAAAAGAATCTAGACGGCAATTTGGATACTGATGAAGGCTATCTTTACAATGGTTACAGCATCGTCAAAGCTGACGGCTTATGGTGGACGGAAATAGATGCCGGCAGCAGGACGATCAAGATTCCCCTGCATTTCGGACCTAAAGAAGTAGAAGAGATACCAGTCGTAGGAAAGCTTTCTTCACAATTTGATAAAGGAAATACCATCTACATCGCTATAGATCCGGAAATCAATTACAACAAATATTATACTCTTGCGCTGATGGAGATGAACAACAATATCCTGCAGGGCATCAATCGAAACATCGAAGCTGCCTGCACCAAAGAAAATGTCGCCTGCGATAACCGGACGATCATCGACTGTGATGCCACGGGCGGAAAACCAGTGATCGAACTTGCAGTTTCCGAATCTTCAGAGATAGAATTCAGCGGCTCTTGTATCAAGATAAGCGGCGATGGTGAAGCTTTAGTGAAGGCAGTAGACCGCATGCTTTATACTTGGTACGGCATAATGAACTAATTTCAGGGAGATGGGGGAATGGGGCGATCTGCAGTCCAGCAGGAAAAATTTATACTTTCAGCCCCAGCACTTCGACATTATTCCGGTTCAGGGTTATCTGCCTGAAATTTAATCCCAGCTGCATGACCGCTTCCAATACGGCCATGTGTTCTTTTCCGGAGCCGGATGCCAGGTTCAATGCTATCTCAAAATCAGAGATTTTATCTTTGAGCTGTTTCTTGATCTGTTCAGTTATGTCTATGGTCGGCGTCTCCGGAAAATTTTCAATGATGACCAATTCCGTATTCTTTCCCGGCATATAATTATCTTTTCCGAATTGATTGGTGACTAGAAATACCTTATTCCATTCTTTGCTTTGGATGATCCGGCTTACTTCCGTCCAAGTGCCTTTTCCGGTCGAGAGGCAGGCGATTAAGGTGGGCATATCATGCAGATTTTAGGTACGGCTTTAAATGTTTTCAGGTTCTTTAGTAGATAAATGTTTATATTTATCCCTAAAATTAAGGTATTTATGAAACCGGAAAAAGCTCATTATGTGGTCGCTACCGCTATCATTGTCAAAGACGGCAAATATCTTCTTCTCAAACGGTCGCCTCACGAGACTGCGTATCCTAACAAGTGGACCGTTCCCGGAGGGAAACTGGAACGGAAAGATTACGAAAGCAAGCCTTTGGATTCCGAAGATGCCTGGTATTATGTGGGAGAAAAACTAGTTGAACGGGAAGTGATGGAAGAAGCAGGGATTTCCATAAAAAACATACAATATCTGGCCAGTCTTGCCTTCATCCGTCCTGATAACATCCCGGTAGTAGTCTTAAGTTATTTCGCCCATCACGCCGGAGGAGAGGTCGCTTTAAAGGATGCCGGACTGGTAGAATCCGCCTGGGTCTCGCTGGAAGAAGCAAAGGGGTACGACATGATTCCCGGAATCTACGAAGAGATAGAGCTGGTCGACCATCACCTGAAAGGAAATCTCTTAGGCAAGTGGAAGAAAAGTGAGTGAATTACTAATACTATTTTGATAATATGGTCTTAATCTCTTGATGAAGTTTTCCATCTAAAGGTAATCTTGTTGAAAACCACAATTTAAAGCCTGGCTCTAAACTATTGATAAGCTCTTGTAAATTCTTCTTTACTTCATCTTCTTGATAATTTCTTGCTACCAAATCAGCTGCATACAGGGTTTTATTCCTATCTCTGGTTGCGGTGTAAGTTGAATAGATAAATTTCAACAGATCCTGTGCTTTTGCTCTCGCTACGTCGCTCTCATCAAAATTTCCATCAAAATCAACCCAATACACTTTCCCGCCCTCAGCTAAAAAAGTATTCTTGATGTGAGTATCACCGATGATTGTATCTTTATTGTGGATAGCCTGCAAAGATTCTAATGCTCCTTCCAGTGTTATTTTTACGTCCTGTTCGGAAGTGAGATTTCTAAAATCTCTTCCTTCCAGATACTCGCGCACCATAATGGGAATCTTTGGGTCAAAAGCACATATTCTTGGCGCATGAAATCCTTTTAGTTTTTGTAATAATTTTATCTCACGAAGGAGTCCTGCTTTTACAGAATTTTTGTTTCCACCCTCTCCTTGAAGGGAGTAATAAGTTCGTATTACTGAAGAGATCATAGAAGTTCTTGGCTTTTTAACAACATATTTGCACCCTTCAAATTCTACCGGGAAAACAAGATGGGTAGCCCTATAATTTCCCTCAATTCTGTATTGTTCCGGTTTTTTTAACAGCTCTTCAATCATGATTTTCTCAAATGTGGCTTATTTTAAGAATTTTACTCATTTTTTGCTTTAGTCTTCAGAAAATATTTTAAACACTTAAAATATACTTCTTTTATGTTGATAAGTTTCTTTGAAGAGTTCCCTACCGCAGAGAATTTAGCTAAACTTAAATCTGTGTCTTGGCCGACTAAAATATATGTGGCGGCTGAAAGTGTTGAAGAATTCCGAAACGTCACTGCCAGTATCGGCCATAAGCATATCTTAGAAGCGATATATTGGCCCATTTTGAAAAAAAAGGAGGGGTATTGGATTTCACCATTCTCCGAGCAAAGCGCCTTGCAGCATCTCTTTGAACAGCTGGAACATAAAAAAATTCCGGTGATGCTTGATTTAGAGCTTCCCACTACTAGAAATCCCTGGCTTTACGTCACCCAACTGTTCCATTTCAGAAAAGATAAAAAATTGATCGATTCATTTGTGCATAATTATACCGGTGAGACTTATCTCTGCGAATATTCAGCCAGGAAAAAATGGCTGCAATTATTGGGGCTGCATTATTCTGATAAGAAATGTAAAGTCATGAAAATGCTGTATAATTCCGTACATCATCTTGATTTAGATGCATTGAGGGAAGAATTAAATCTGGGAATAAAAGAACATGGCAGCAAATATGTCGTAGGTTACGGAACTATTGCAATTGGTGTGGGTGGAAATGAGCCGATGTTATCTCCGCAGCAGTTAGAAACGGATTTATGGATTGCTCAAGAAGCAGGAGTGAAGGAAGTAGTCTTGTTCAGGTTAGGCGGATTAAATAATAAATATATCAAAGTGCTGGAGAAGTTTTCTTAGATCAAATACTTTACAAATCTCAGAAATCTCGGTTCTTTCAACAAAGCCATAGTTATTAACGGAACCGGGTTATCTCTGGTATATTTCTCAAATACTTTCTGCACTTTCGGCTGGTTGATGTAAGAGACCAGCTTGTCCCAATCTTCGTCAGAGAATTTATTTAATATCTTGCGTACCGCCAAATGCAATTTAAGCTGTTTAGCTAAAGGTCGGATCTCTTTTTCATAACTTTTGCCGTTATTGATGCAGTCAGCCAATATTTCCGCCTGCCTTAATCCAGGGATCAGCCCACCGAGAGTGGTAGCTTTCACGAATCCTGCGGCGTCGCCGAGCAGGTAACAGTTATCTTTATGCAGTTTCTGCTGCGGGTGATATATAGGGATAGTCCCTGCCTGCATTTCCCTGGCGGTAAAGCCGTGTTCTTTCAGGAAGGCGTCAAAGTATTCCCGCAAATTTTTACGCATACCTAAGCCCACTCTTGCAGTCGTAGAGGATTCCGGCACTACCCAGGCAAAGAGTTCCGGACATACCTTAACCCCAAAATAAGTTTTAAACGACTGCCGGTCAAACTTTCCTTTCACTATCGCCTGGATGCCAAAATAATTTTCTCTCTCCGGATGATATAAACCATACGCTTTAGCGGTCGGCGATAAAGGACCGTCGGCAGCGATGACTATGTCCGGAGAGATTCTTTTTTCCTTGTTTTTTACCGAATCTTTGATTATCAGCCTTTTTCCTTCCCTACGCATGAAAGGATGATTTACCCATATCTCCGCCCCTTCGTTCCTAGCCAGATCTGCAAAAAAGTTATCAAATCTTTTCCTGCACACCAGATATTCTTTCTGCTTCATTACCAATTTTTGTTTCGGCGAATAGATCTCTGCTTTGGAAAAAGTATTCACCAGAAATGAATCCATCGGAAGGTTGAACCGGTCAAAATCAGAAGTCAATAATCCGGTGCATTGGATGGGCAGCCCTATCTGGGCGTGGTTCTCGTAGATTGATACTTTATGCCCGGCCCTGGCCAACAGGTAGCCGGCGTAACAGCCTGCAGGGCCAGCACCGATGACTGCGATGTTCATAAGAAAGCAACGAAATTACGGCTATAAAAAGGTTATCAAACAAGAGAAGAATTAAACAAATTTAAAGAAAGATAATAAAAAAAAGAAAAAAAGATTTGGAGGAGGATCGGCACTACCTTAGTAGTACTTTTCTTCTCCGTCGTTGTCTTTGCGTAATCTACTGAAACCGATTACTAAGCCTACCAGTACCAGTAATACAACCAGTACAACCAGGGCAATTTCCAATCCGTTTCGCAGACTTACGCTTTCTTTATCAGCGCTAGTTCCTTGCACAACGTTGGTTTTTAAGACAACACTTTCCAGTACATCGCTGCCGGATTTAACAGTCAAGGATGCCAGATGTTCGCCAAGGGCGGCATCAGCATTTGCAGTCAAATCTACGTAGACAACTTTGTTTTGGCCAGGTTCAAGCACCACTAAGCTTTCGCTTAGTTTTGCGGTAGCCCAGTCACCAGTTGCTACTTCAAGCAGGTATGCTTTGGAAGCGGTCTCTTCATTGGTCAGAGCAACAGCGTAACTTACAGCTTTATTATCGCCGGCAGTTACAGATTGTCTTTCAGGACCAACAGCCAAGACTAGTTTTCCAGCCTTAGTTTGGGGCTTAACCAAATCGTTTTCCAACACTTTTAAGGTGTAGGTTTCAGTGACGGATTCATCTAAATCGTCATATTGAGCAGTGACTTTAACGTCATATTCTCCTGCTTCAGCATCAGCTGGAACCTGAAGGAACATTTCGTCAACGTCTTCGTGGTCATCTACTGCCACTTCGTCAACGTATTCAGATACGCTTATGCCCAGTTCAGGGACTGCTACAGTAACTTTAACGTCTTCTTCAGCGTTTTCACCAACGTTTTCCAATAGTACTGTGGTAAGCAAGGATCTTCCTGCTTTAACAGTCAAGCTAGGGGAAAAAGACACATCAGCGATTTTAACTGAGTGGCTTGGTGATTCGACGAATAGAGGGTAGTTAACAACAAGGTCAGCTTCATTAGCTGCTCCGGAAACTCTTACTCTTAAAGTGGTATTTCCGTAAGGGAAATCACTTGGAACAGTTAGTTTCAAGGTCACATCAGTGCCTTTTGTGTTGAATTCTACTCTGCTAACTACTTCTGAATCTTCAACATCTTCTTCATCGTAACCCAATAGTTGAGCTTCAACTTCGATGTCTTGAGCATCACCATTATTTTCATCACTTCCGGTGTACTCAAATGCAACTTTTACTTCTAATTCTTCTCCTCTTTCAACAGTAAGGGGAGTACCGTCGTTTTCTTCATCATTAACTTCTACTGCAACATTTCCTTCAGTTAGTCCGCCTAATGTGGTGGCGCTAACCATAGAAACAGTCAGCAAGCTAATGACAAACAATGCCATTATACTTAGCAATTTTTTCATTTTTAGTCTCCTCCAAATCCTTTTTTCCAAGGTTTTGAGCGTTATGTTTTCAAAAAGCGCTCTGCTCTCCCGAAGGGTAGCATTTTTACGCGTTTTATGGTTAAAAATGTCAGTCTTATTTAAACATTTCGGTTTTTAGTATCATCAAGTAGGAACACCAGTGCACTACCCGATAGTGTTCCAGGAATCGCTGACTATCACCAGCCTATAAGCGGAAGTGTGATAGTGTGAATTTCCGATTGTCACTTTGACCAAGTAAAGGCCGGATAGTGCATCTTCCGGGATCAGGACATATACATTCTTGCTGGTTCCCTGACCTACCGCTAACGTAAATTCGCCGGTGCTTCCCCATGCGCCCAGATCATAGATCTTAGCCTGAACTTTCAATTCATCCAGATCGGCAGAGCCGTTGTTGAACGCCCTTACTTTGATGAACAAGACTTCCCCCGGATTTAACAGCTCCTGAGCAAGCAGCACGGATTGTAATTTCAGATGGTAATGCGGCCGGGTGGTCTCCTCATCGGTTTCCCCGTCATCTTCATCATCGTCTCCGTCATCCTGCTCATCGTCATCTTCAAGGCTGTCGCAGCCGGGATCATTTGTCGTACCATCTCCGTAATCAGTATAATTGTCATTATCATTATCTAAGCCGTCAGAACATTGGTAAGTCGGTTCTTCTTCTTCTTCTTCGTTATCAGTATTTTCGCTGACCGTGACGCTGACAAAGCCAGTAGTTTCCGTTTTGTCATCGCTGACCGTATATTTAAACTGGTCAATTCCGACAAACCCTTCATAGGGAGTGTATCTGACCTCATTCCCCTCAATCACGGCCACGCCGTTTTCCGCTAAAGAAACAACTGAAACGGTCAATTCATCGCCGTCCACGTCATAATCATTCGAAAGCACCGGGATCAATACTGATTCGTTTTCCAAAGTTTCAGAGCCGTCATTTACAGTGACGGGAGCATCATTTACGGGATTGACAATAATATATACGTTAGCTTCATTGCTCCTTCTTCCAGCGTTGTCGGTGCAGTAGTAAGTGAAAGAATCCTCTCCATTATAATTTGCATTAGGCGCATAAACTGCCTTGTTGCCGTAAACACGTGAGATGCTTCCGTGCGCCGGATTTTCGTTTATAACATAATTCAATTCTCTTTCATTACCTGAGCAGGACATGGCGATGGTTACCGCTTCATCTTCATCAGTTTCCGTAAGAATATCTCTGGCCGTCAGCCCCTCGGTTACAGCGACATCATTTACGGTGATAGTCAGGTATTGTGAATACTGCCCGCCGAATCCGTCTTCAACCATGACCGAAACCCGGTAAGGGCTTCTGGCAGCAGCGTTGTAATCCGGCTTCCAGCGCAATTCTGCGTTATATTTGTTTTTCTCTATGATCTGAGCGCTGGGCGGGGCGTTCCCTTCCAAAGAATATTCCAATTCATCTTCATCAGCATCGACACCAAATAAGGGAATTTTTAACTGCTGATTTTCGTTGATGGTCTGGTCAGCTACCGGCCTGAATATAGGACGCCTATTTACGTCATTTACGATAATGGTTACATCCTTCCATTCGGAGTAATCCTCTCCGTCATAAGCCCGGAAGTGCAGCGGAATCTTTTTTATAGAATGGGGATGATCCACGAAATCATATCCCGGTCTCCAGGAAAATACGCCTATCTCTCGGCCGTACTGGGTAGTTGTCGGTTGGAAATACATGCCCAAGTCCTCGCGCAGTCCAACAACTTCATAGATCAAATCATCGTTATCTTCATCATTCGCAGAAACGGTAAAGGTGATGAATTTGCCTTCATCTATTGCTTTATTTTTTTGCATTTCCCCCATTTCCGGAGCATGGTTGCGGTCCAGCGGGATGATTACACCGGGGCCGTCGGAATCCACGACCAGATTATTCTTAACTTTCAATACCAAGCTGGCATCCACACTTTCTCCGTTTGCCGTGCCGTCATCCAGTTTGACCACAATGATATATTCTCCTGATGTTTTGTAGTGCGAAGGGTCGATGGTGATCCTTTCATATCCCAATCCGCCGGCCGTATTGACATTCTTGGAAACTACTGTGCTGACAAACTGCCCATCTTTGTTATTGACTTGGACGGTCAGATGGATATTTGAACTTACCAG
>JBBSZV010000020.1:0-5745 GCA_038044525.1 Nanobdellota archaeon | reverse complement strand
GGATATCCGCAATGAAGTTGAAAAGCTGACTATACATTTCGGCCTCCAGCATCCCCACCCTGCAAAAAATATTTTCAAAAGAATTTTAAATTTTTTCGTGCCGGAAGAGAACGGGCACGATATAAAAAAAAATAAAAAATGAAGATTACCATTAAATCAGAAGTGTTTCAGAAACTGCACCCAAAATTCACGGCGGCGTTTATTCTTGCGACAGGCATCGATAACCAAGCTAAAGCGAAAGAAGCCGGCCATCTCCTGAGAGAGATGGAACGGATGGTGTTGATGACATTCAATAAAGACACCTATAAAACGCATAATTTGATTGCGCCGTGGACAGTTGCGCGGGAAGAATTCGGTAACGAAGCAAAACACCACCACACTTCAGTGGAACAATTACTGAAGAAAGTGTTAAACCACAAGAATGTCATAGCTAAAGATACGGCCACCAACCTGCTGCGTTATCTGGCCCTGAAACATATCGTGCCGGTGAGCGCAGATGATGTGAAAAATGTCTCCGGAGAACTTACTTTTGCCCTGCGAAAAAACGATCTGTACTATCGCGACGCAAAAAAAGTATTGGGGACGAAATTAGATTACTGGAAGAGTGCGAAAACGGCATTGAATCCCGGCTCAAAATCGGCGCTGATCCATTTTGAATTTCTGCCCCCGGTAAGCCCGGCAAAGCAAAAAGAAGTAGTGAAAGAAACAGAAGAACTGATTCTGGCATTCTGCGGCGGAAAAGTCAAATCGTTCCTGCTGAATAAACAGAATAATTCTGTGAAGATATGATCGCTTCAAAGATTGGATCAATAAAAAAACTCGTTTGCTTGCGATGCCTACCCGACATTTTTCTTCCGTAAATCTTAATAATCAACCAGTAGTTTCCATCATGTGTTTTCCTTCATCATACAGCATCGGGACAAGAAGTCGCAGGCACGTACAGGAATCATCTCCACGCCCAACGGAACAATAAGGACTCCGGCTTTCATTCCCGTGGCTACGCAGGCTACCGTAAAATCATTGACTCCTCAGCAGCTTAATGAGATCGGATTTGATGCGATCCTCTGCAATACTTACCATCTTTACCTGCGTCCCGGTCCGGATACGGTGAAAAAATTAGGCGGACTGCAGAGCTTCATGGGGTGGGGCAAACCTACTTTCACTGATTCCGGCGGTTTTCAGGTATTCAGCCTTAAAGATAATCTATGCACCGTGAATGACGACTGCGTGGAATTCAAATCCCACATAGACGCCAGCAAGCATCTCTTCACCCCAGAAAAATCCATGCAGATACAACGTAAATTGGGAGCAGACATTGTTTTCGTCTTTGACCAATGCTTAGCCATCGGCGCTGATGAAGAGACCACTAAAATATCATTAGCCAGAACTAATGACTGGGAAAAGCGCAGCCTTAAAGAGTTCACCAAGCTGAACAAAGACGGCAGGCAGGCCTTATACGGAATAGTGCAGGGCGGACGCTTCAAAGAGCTGCGGGAAAAAAGTGCCAAGTTCGTCGCTTCCCTTCCTTTTCATGGTATCGGCATAGGCAGCATTTTTGGCGACCCTAAAGAAGAAAGCAGGCGATTGGTAAAACAGGCCTTGAAATTTCTGCCTTACGAAAAACCGAAACATCTGCTGGGCATCGGCGCGGTAGATGACTTGTTTACCTACTCCCGGTTAGGCTTGGATACCTTTGACTGTGTCCTTCCCACACGATTGGCCAGGGAAGGCTACATCTTCATCGGGCCTAAAAGCGGCGGAAGATTGAAAAATAAGTTCATGTACAGGATTGTCAACAATTGTTTCAAAGATGATCCTTCTCCGTTGGACAAGCATTGCCCTTGTTACGTTTGCGCCAATTTTTCTAAAGGATATATCCGTCATCTATCTAAAGCGAATGAATACCTGTTTTATACTTTAGCTACTTATCATAATCTATTTTTCTTCAATAAACTTATGGAAGACATAAGAACAGCCATTGAAAAAGACCGATTGCTTGAACTGCACCAAGAATGGATCAGCTAACCGCATTCAGGACTGAGCCACTTTCCAGCAAAGTATATAAAATAGGTTGGTTTCTAAATAAACATGGATTTCAAAGAAGAACTTATTGCCATCCTGCATAAAGAGACCAAAATATCGGCAGAAGAATTGGCTAATTTAGTGGTTACTCCTCCCGATCCGAAGTTAGGCGATTATGCGTTCCCCTGCTTCCGCCTGGGAAAAAATGCGAAAGAAGAAGCAGACAAGCTGAAGGGAAAATTAAAGCTCCCCGATTTTGTCGCTAAGGTTGAAGTGGCCGGGCCTTATCTGAATTTCTTTATCAAGCACCACCATCTGGCAAAAGAAACATTGCATTCCATCTACAAACAAGCCAAGAGATATGGACAGCCCGTTAAACATAAAGGAAAAAGGATTGTGATAGAATATTGCGGGCCTAATACCAACAAGCCCCTGCATCTTGGCCATCTGCGAAACATGGCCTTCGGCGATGCGATCTGTAGAATACTTTCTTTCGTCGGCAACGAGGTGCGCCCGGTAAACATCATCAATGATCGGGGCATCCACATCTGTCAATCCATGTTAGCATACCAAAAATGGGGGCATGGAAAAGAGCCGGAAAAGAAAGGGGACCATTTCGTGGGAGATTTTTATGTGCTGTTCTCAAAGCACGCCAAAGAAAGCGAAAAGCAGGGAGAACTGCTTAAGAATGAAGCTCAAGAATTATTGCTGAAATGGGAACGCAACGATAAAGAAACAAGAACGTTATGGAAAAGAATGAATTCCTGGGTCCTGGCCGGCTTTGCCGAGACCTATCGAAGATTCGGCATCTCTTTTGAGAAAGAATATTCTGAATCTGACTATTATATGCATGGAAAAGAAATGGTGTACGACGGATTGAAGAAAGGAATATTCCAGAAGGATGCAAAGAATGGGGCGATAGTTGCGCCCCTGCAGCAATTCAAGCTCCCGGATAAAATCTTATTGCGCGGGGATGATACTTCCATCTACATCACCCAAGACATGCACTTGGCAACGATGCGTTACCGCGATTTTAAGTTTCAACAGATGATGTACGTGGTCGCTTCAGAACAACGCCTGCATTTCCAGCAGCTCTTTAAGATCCTGGAGCTGTTAGGAAAAGAATATGCCAAGGGGATGTATCATCTAAGTTACGGTCTGGTCAATCTTCCGACGGGAAGGATGAAATCGCGGGAAGGTACCGTCGTTGATGCCGATGATATCATGGACGAAGTTGCGGCGATGGCAAAAACAGAGATCAAAAAACGCCACCAGCACCTTTCCGGAGAAAAGACCGATGAACGTGCTGACCAGATCGCCCTGGCAGCCATCAAGTTCTTCATGTTGAAGACTGATGCGGATAAAGATATAATCTATAATCCCGAAGAGTCTCTGAGCTTTGAAGGAGAAACCGGACCCTATCTGCAATATGCGCATGCGCGGGCTTGTTCCCTGCTGCGTAAAGCGAAAAATGAATATCATCTTCATCCGACCTACCCGGTAAATTTTGAAATGCTGGCATTGGAAGAGGAACTATCCATCTTGAAGCGGTTGGCTGCGTTTCCGGAAACTGTATTGAAAACCGCAGAAACGAAAAAGCCGCACCTGCTAACCACTTATCTTATCGTCTTGGCCCAGGCATTCAATGAGTTCTATCATAAATGCCCGGTATTGTCCGAAGAGAAGAACCACACTAAAACCCGGCTGCTGCTGGTCGATTGTGTCCGACAGGTGCTGGAAAACGGCTTGAACCTGCTGGGCATAAAAGCTCCTGAAGAGATGTGAGGTTTATCTGATAAGCAAATTATTTTTTAGTTTTTGTAGCCGCAGATATATGTTTTCCAGAACAATCATCTTTATTAAATAGAATATCCTATTAATAACATTTATTTTATCTAAAAAAGCTGACGGATGAAGATGAAAAAAAACTTATGCGCGTTGGTGTTGGCGTTAAGCGCGCTTAGCTGCAACACGCTTCATAACAAAAAGATCGGGACTTATTTCACCAACGAGGGGATAGAACTTCCGGTCCGAGTTACCATTGTTCCCGATTCTGATGATCTTTGCATGATGTATGTTGATGTAAATGGCAACCAGAAATATGATCCGGGGAAAGACATCGTCGAAGATTCATGGACGAACTATCAGCCGTGTGATGAATTTTAACCAGTATTCAAGGGAGGCAAATAAGATGAGAACATTGAACCGATGGACAGGAATTGCAGCAGTGGTAGCCGGGATGAGCGGATGCTGCGGGACTGCTGCTTACAATACGCCAGAAGTTGAAACTGCAAGCGCGGACAATACTCCGGCAATCAAAAACATCAGCACCGATTATATCGAACCTATGGCTGATGAGAAGTATGTTGTTGATACCACCAATCTTCCTTCCTGTCCGCAGGCAAAAGTTTTTATGCATATCAACGGATATTTTATTCTATGTGATTTCAATCATCATTTCAGCCACGGCAATGATTATGATTCTTTACTTTGGGGCGGCAATTATTATCAGGATAATGGATCTGACGGATTACTAGAGAGCATGGATATTGAGGACGTATATTATATAAAAGAAAACATCAACCCTAAGCAAAACGACTGGTATAACCAGATTCTTGAACGGCTTGGAAAAGAGGCCGTCCATAAATTATGGGAAGAGCGCTGGAAGCCATATGGCAGTGAATGATTGAAGATTAGTTTATCCAAACAGGAATAGTTTTTTAAACTAACTGCGGCGAGCTATAGCATATGAGCGCAAGCAGCATATTATGTCAGATGAACGGCGGCTGTATGGGCTGCTGCGGCCACGACTTTGAATCCAAGGAAAAGATAAAAGAAGCTATTTTTAAGAATACTTTGGAATTCAAGTATGCTGCTCCGCAGACGGAGAAAGAATTTCAGGCTTTCCGTGAAAGGTTTCCATCCATGGATCTGCGCCACGGCGTGTGCAGGAACCTGATCGAAGAAAATGGCCGTTTTCTGTGCCCCCTGCATCCGGTCCGGCACGGCAAAGATCTGCGCGCCGGACACTGCGAGATTGATTATTTATGCAAGACCGCTAAAGAATTCGAAAATTGGGATGAAGATAAAAAGAAAAAGTTCATCAGGTTTGTTGAAGAAAAGAAGCTTGACCATGTCGATTATTCTGTCCTGATGGATAATGATTCCCTGTTGGAAGAGTTTGATAGTCGAGAATAAGAACGGTAATGACTTATTGCAGCGGAAATTCATAAAAATCCAGCTTCTTGAGCAGGTAGAAACTAAACCCGATCTCAAATAAGGAAGCGATTAACCCCAAGGCGATCAGGAGCAGCCGCAGCCATTCCGGAGTTTGCCCGACTGCCAGCAATGCCAGGCCGACCAGGAAAAAAAACAGATAACTGGCCAGATGATAGGCCGGCAGGACATAAGCTATCCTCTCGGCCTGGGAATACTTGAATATGATGATAGCGGCAAGATTAAAAAAGAAAAAGAGGAAAACTGCCGCGCTGATGAGATAAGTATAGACCGGGCTGGTGAAAGAAAGCAGGACGGACAATATCGTATCGGTCAATCCGATGATTCCAAAGAATATGGCTATGTAAAGATAAGTCTTAAGGAATCCGGTTCTGGGCCGCATGGGTAAAACAAAGAACGGGGCGTTTATATTTGTTTCTAGGTCTTCCATACCTGTCGTATCCCGAAACTATTTCCCTTCGGTAAATAAATTCGTTTCATTTTATT
>JBBSZV010000019.1:0-7237 GCA_038044525.1 Nanobdellota archaeon | reverse complement strand
GCGGGTTTCAGAACACTTCAACCCGCAAGGGTTCTTGCGCGCCCGAGACTAAATTTTTATATGCGATACATATGAAAACTATGGACGCCCTCTCCAAGATTTACCGGAAAGAAAAAGATGTAAATCAACAGCAGTTAGATGCGGCAGATAATTTAACCAACATATTAGATGGTTCTGAAAACATCGGGGTGCTGCTGCGGTATAAAAATAAAAAAGTATACTATTTTAATACCGTCCCGAACATTTCTGTCATAGGAACTAATGCCACCTATCTGCAGGCGTCCATCGGCGTCTTCTCAGCATTATTTGTGCTGCTGGTCGATAAGCTGAAGAAAGGGACTTATTTTGTGGAAGATTTATACGACACGCACTACAAGTATTATATGTTTGACAATCTGCGGGTGCAGGAATTTGTATTCACCGGCGACAAGATGAATGGATATAACCCGCAGATAAGATTGCGGAGAAATGACCGGTTTGAGCACCTGTATGTCTGATGCGCCGGACAAACGCTAAAACCTAAACCTGAAACCTAAATCTTATTCATCACGCTTTCTTTGCCCAGCGTTTCTTCAGCCAGAAAAGCATCGTTCAGGTTGATGACTCCCCTCCGGAATTTCTCTTGGTCATCAAATCCGACTCTCGGACAGGCAGTATTTACCCAGACCTCGATGAAATTGAAATTTTCCAGCTGGTCGAATGAAACCACGTTGTCTATAAAATAGTAAAAATTTTTTTCAGGAAACCGCTTTTCTAAAGCCGCTGCCGGCCGGAACTGCTCCTGGCCCGGCTTGATGGTGATTATCACTCCCACGGTTTTAGCCGCGAGAAACTTCATCAGCGAAGCGCGGTATTTCCTAAGGATGGCTTTAATATCATCGATGGTTATCAGCGACATCTTTTTCGCCAGCGGATCATCGCAGACCACTTCTTTCGCTTCCGGCCGGCCTTTCTGTGCATAGACCAAGGCTAAGGGATGAAATTTCCCATCGCCGATGTAGAGATAGCAGTCAAAATCCTGCTTTTCAAGGTGCAGGGAATCATGATAATTATCGCAGCCTAACAGCTGCCCTTTCACATCAGCTCTATCTGCCAGAGAAGTGATGGCAGTAAATTTATTATCGGCCAACTGTTTTTTTACCGCATCTAATTTGTTCACAAACTGCACGGAAGCGTACAAGGCGACTTTTTGATATTTCTTTTTTTTCAGATAGGCGATAGTTTCCTTGCACAGTTCAACCGAACCTGAATACGGCGCGTCTAGGAGTAAAATCTTCATTTTTTATGCTCCACCCGCGATGCTGCCTGCCGACCACATCTTACCATCCACCTGCTTTCTTATGAAACCGGTTATGGCCCCAGCTGATAAGCATATCTACGCCTATCCGGTCCAGCCCTAAAGGTATGTCGCAGGCGCCAAAATTGCTGCCCAGCCATATCAATACTTTAGCGCCGGTTTCCGCTTCAATTTTATCAGTTATTTCTTTCGCAGCAGGTTTCATGCCGTCCGGCAGCTGGATGCATATAATTTTAGCTTTGACTTCTTTAATCTTGGCGATAGCCTTTTCCACTTCGGGATTATATAGTTTCATGCAGTAAGATTTTTATAGATGTATTTTATATATGTTGCTGTGCATAAATGATAAACGAGAATATCGCAAAATTCAGGGCTTATAGAAGTAAAAAACTGGAAAGAATTGGGAAATCGTTGGTAAAAGTAGGAATTACCGCCGATCACATAACTTCTTTATCTTTTATCTCCGGCATCGCCGCTATGTATTTTCTGTTTGATAATTATTATTTATTTGCGTTCTTCGCGATACTCCATCTCACCGGTGATGCTCTTGACGGAGTAGTCGCAAGATTACACAAACCGACCAGATACGGAAAATATTTTGACCTGCTGTCAGACAGCATAGTTACATTTTTAGCATTGATCAAAGTCGGATTTTATGTGCAGGACTTTTATCCTTTCATAGCCGCCGGATTATTTCTGACGGCATTGGCGATAAATCTGCGTTCCGGACTGCAGGCGCCCATGTTTTTTATGAGGACGGCTTCTTTAGCGGTGCTGCTTACCGCCACTAATCCTTTATTCCCTTTCACTAAAATACTTCTTACAGCAGGATATTTGGTCGCCGGAGGAGTAAGCCTTTATTCTTTAGCCAAACAGCTGCAATGGTTCATGAGCAAGAGATGAAAAGGGCAGAAGGTTAAGAAAGATTAAAATAGCCACACCGATTACATACTATCATGTCAGAATTCAGATGTCCCTTGGAAGAATTTTATAGCCTTAAAGAGATTTATAAAAGCGCCGGGGAAAGCGAAAGGTTAAGGAAAGCTCTGGATTTATTACGGGAGCGTTTTACTGACAATTTTTCCTTCGTCCAATGGTGGTATGAAACTAATAAAGGATTAAAGTATTCAAGCCCCGACCAATTATGCAAGGAAGGAAAACAAGCTGAATTAGAATCTATATTAATTGACACCTTAATCGGCGCCCAAGGCGGTTAAACCGCATCAAAATTTAGTTTCTTTGATCTTCAGCAAATACCCGATATAATTGACTAATGCGTGCAGGATCGGGCTGGCTGCCAATAATACCGCTACAGAACCTGCCGGGGGGACGTACCACAAAAACCCCAGCACTATGCCTCCGATAACAAAATCGATCTGGTCCCAGAACAGCCAGGGTTCTCCCGGCTTGATCCCCGATTTCCGCTTGTAGTAACTTTTTACCAGATCGCCCAAAATTGCCCCGGCGCCCTGCAGAAATCCAAACCACACCGGAAAATCAGCATAATCGATCAAGGCAAAATTTTCAAAACCGGCTGCGAACAATCCTTTCTGCAGCCAAAAAACCAGTCCGCCGGCTAATGTTGCGGCAGCCAATCCTCTCCAGGTCTTATGGCTTCCGAATAATTTAGCATGGATCGGCTTCGAACCGAAAGGGATGCGGCGTAATAACACCGGGGCCATGTTAGCGACATATCCCGGAAGGAAAAAGTAGAGGCTTTCTAAAATCATACAGCCTAGAAAAAAAGACAGGTATTTAAAATTAACTTCTATCACTTCTCACACCTTTCAATCAACGCTCAAAAACAAAATATTGAGATTTAATCATATATTTTTCATCACTAAAAACTATTTAAAGGGGTAACTTTCATTTCAAACCATCACAAAAAGAGTGAAGAAAAGTAACCACTACAAGAAGAAACATAACTACGCAATAAAGTGCTGGGAAAAGAAACTACTTTTCCGGCACATGAAAATAAGAGAATACTTATTTTCAGTGCAGAAATGAGATATTTGTCTCATTTCTTGCACACTTGAGATGAAGAAAATACTTCATTTCTGTGCCGAAATTAGGTAAGTTCCTAATTTCGTGCACCGAAAGGATAGTTTTCCTTTCGAGTGAAAACAAATCTTTATGTAGTTAAGTGGTTTGCTATGTCAAAATGCTCTGGTCACTCGCTGTAGTCGAGGGAACTGTGCATTTTGACTTACGAGTGCGCCACCAGTCAAAGACTGGTGGAAACGACTTGATTGTAAATAGGGGGCGGCAGTAAGCACCTGATTTTATTGCCCGCATTAACGGAAGACGAAAGAAAGAAACGTAGGAGTAGCTATATTTAATTAAAATATTTAATTAAAAAAGGGGTGGCAGATGGACCGAGAATACTTAAGCGCATTGGCGGAACAAAAGGGGCTTCAGATCAAGCGATATTTTACTAAAGAAGGCATCAGCCCTTTTGAGATGTGCAATTACGAAAGGCGCACTTCGGCTATCCGCAATCCTGACGGTTCGGCAGTATTCCAAATGAATGACGTGGAAGTGCCTTCGTTCTGGACGCAGATAGCGACCGATATCCTGGCGCAAAAATATTTTCGTAAGGCCGGCGTGCCTTTGCGCAATGAGGACGGCGAACTTCTTCTTGATGAAAACGGCAAAGTCGTTACCGGCAGCGAAACCAGCATCAAGCAGGTAGCGCATCGCATCGCTGGCTGCTGGAAGCATTGGGGAGAAAGGCACGGATATTTCGCTTCGCCAAGAGATGCCGGCATCTTTTACGAAGAGATGGTTTTCATGATCATCCACCAGTTTGCTGCGCCCAACAGCCCGCAATGGTTCACCACCGGATTGAATTGGGCTTACGGATTGACCGGTCCGGCGCAGGGGCACAGCTATATCGATCCGCTGACCAAAAGATTGGAATATTCCAAAGATGCATATACCAGAAATCAGCCGCATGCATGTTTTATCCAGAGCATCACCGACGATCTGGTCAGGCCCAGCGGGATCTTCAGCCTGCTTACCCGGGAAGCGAGGATATTCAAATATGGCAGCGGGACCGGAAGCAATTTTTCTAATCTGCGCGGAAAAGGAGAAAGACTTTCCGGGGGAGGGCAAAGTTCCGGGCTGATGAGCTTCCTGAAGATTTTTGATGTCGCTGCCGGCAGCGTCAAGTCCGGAGGGACGACCAGAAGAGCGGCTAAAATGGTCTGTCTTGATCTAGACCATCCGGAAATAGAAGATTTCGTGTGGTGGAAAACTAGAGAAGAAGAAAAAGTCGCCAGTTTAGTCGCAGGAAGCAAAACCCTTAATGAGAAATTATCTAAGCTGATAGAATCTGCAAAAAACAAAGAGAAGCCGTTGGAACATCAGGAAGTGCAGTCAGCGATGAAAGAAGCTGCTGATAATAAGATCCCTCTGAATTATATCGTGCGCGCCATCGATTTAGCCAAGCAGGGGTATGATCTTCCTCTAAAAGAATTTGACACCCATTATGAGTCGGATGCATATCTAACCGTTTCGGGACAGAACAGCAATAATTCCGTACGCATACCGAACACTTTTTTTGAAGTTTTGGAAAATAAAGGGATGTGGGAACTGAAGGGAAGGATCACCGGCGAGGTTATGAAAATCCTTCCTGCAGAAAAATTATGGGATGACATCGGATACTGCGCCTGGGCTTCTGCCGATCCCGGAGTTCAGTTTGACACTACCATGAACGAATGGCACACCTGTCCGGCAGGAGGAAGGCTTAGAGCAACCAATCCCTGCAGCGAATACGTTTTTTTGGACGACACCGCCTGCAATTTAGCATCGATCAATCTGGTAAGGTTATATGATGAAGAAAAAGGAGAATTTGATGTGGCTGGATACAGGCACGTCGTTCGTTTATGGACGATAGCTTTAGAGATTTCCGTGCTTATGGCCCACTTCCCTTCGGAAGAGATCGCCAGAAAGAGTTTTGAATATAGGACTATCGGGTTAGGATTCGCAAATCTGGGCACCCTGCTGATGCTGCAGGGGATTCCTTACGACAGCGATAAAAGCCATGCCATCGCCGGAACCATGGCCGCGATCATGACCGGGCAAAGTTATGCAACCTCTGCTGAACTTGCCAGTATCTTGGGAGCATTTGAACGATACCCTGAAAATAAAGAATCCATGCTTAGGGTGATAAGAAATCATCGCCGGGCAGCATATGATACGGACGATTACGAAGGATTGAGTATCCGGCCGAAAGCGATCGACCAAAACTTATGCCCGACCGATTTGCTTGCTGCGGCTCATGAATGCTGGGATAAGGCTTTAGAATTAGGAGAAAAATTTGGTTACAGAAATGCGCAAGTTACAGTTTTGGCTCCGACCGGCACCATAGGTTTGGTCATGGATTGCGACACCACCGGCGTAGAACCGGATTATGCTTTGGTAAAATACAAGAAACTTGCCGGCGGCGGATTCTTTAAGATAGTCAACAATTCTGTACCTAAAGCGCTGCATAAGCTAGGTTACAGCGAGAAGCAGATCAAGGAGATAATCGCTTATTGCCTGGGCCAGGGAACTTTTGAAGGAAGTCCTGCCGTAAATAAAGAATCGTTACTGCAAAAAGGACTTACCTCAAAAGCATTGAAGATGATAGAAGAAGAATTAAGGAATACCATGGACATCCGGCAGTTGTTCAACAGATGGACTTTAGGAGAAGAGCTGTATGCAAAGTTGATGGACGGAAAAGAAGGAAAAATGCTTGACGCTCTCGGCTTCGGCCAGGAACAGATAGATCTTGCCAACCGATACATCTGCGGCACCATGACTCTGGAAGGAGCCCCGCATCTGAGAGCAGAACATTATGAGATATTTGACTGCGCCAATAAATGCGGAAAGAAAGGGCAGAGATATATCCATCCTTACGGACATCTGAAGATGCTGGCAGCGGTGCAGCCGTTCATCTCCGGCGCAATTTCAAAAACGATCAATATGCCGCAGGAATGGACGGTCGCGCAGATCAAGAAAGCATATTACGACGCCTGGACCATGATGATAAAAGCAGTTGCGTTGTATCGGGACGGCTGTAAATTATCCCAGCCATTAAATGCGACCTTGGAACAGCATCCGGAATTGAAGAAGATGCTGGAAGAGACTACTGCTTCACAAAATTACAAAGTTAAAGAGATCATTAGAAAGAAAGTAAAAGTGGGCCCGCAGATGCTCACTCTTTCTGCGGTGATGCGGGATAATAAAGTAGGAGAAGTATCATATAAATTTGAGGGGTTATCCCCGGCGCAGGAAACCATGATGGGAGCTATCGTTAGTTTGGTTAACTTAGGATTGCAGAATGGGTTTACGCCATCTCTTATCGCTGAGAAAAGTTTGAATGTCAAAGGGCATCCTTTGATCTCTGAACTGCGGATGTTTTTGCAGGAATTTGATGAAGAAGTTCCCGAAGTAGAAAAGAGCGTAAAAATTGAAAGCGAAAATGCAGAAGGTAAGCAGGTCTGCAAAGGCTGTGGAGCGACTCAGCTGAGAAGGAACGGAACTTGCATGCTGTGCGAAGTGTGCGGGGATACGACGGGGTGTAGTTAGGGGAAGGTTTTATTCTCTGAGATTTTATTTAATTCCGTTTCTAATTTGATTAGAAGATTCAATGAATCACTATATGCTCCGTCTTCTTTGATGAGATCATCACGTATACTTATTGCTTTAGTGACATCGCTAAAATATAAAAATTCCCGAATTATTTTCAAAGTATCATTAATTTGTGTTACTTTATCATTTACTTTAAAAATTAAAATTTTTAATTGTTTAGTAGAATGATTCTTAATCAAAGGTGCTAAATTAGTAGCATAATAAATAGGATTTAATTCATTAAGGGAATAAGAAGGAAGGATAAAATTACCTATAATTACGGCAGTAAGTAATTAATACTTTTGTGCTGAAACTTTTGTTTAT
>JBBSZV010000018.1:0-7772 GCA_038044525.1 Nanobdellota archaeon | reverse complement strand
ACACGAAGAATCAAAATCCCCACTGCACAAGAAATACAACAAAGATTGTATTTCTGTACAGAAGGACTTAGTCCTTCTTGTATGAACCCATTTTTCAGGAATCGAATTGAATACACCCTAAATTGTTCCTAAACACTTCCGGACCTGCTCCGCCATTTCATCAATCGTTCCATTATTGGTAATGAAAACATAAGGTATGTCTGAACGTTCAGCCTGCCCACCCCAATTCCTGCTTTCTTTCATGCGCCTTTCGATTGTTTCTGATGTTTCGCCGCGTTTTTCTAAACGAGCGCGGAGGAGCTGTTCAGGTGGACTGCGGATATAAAACGGAAGCACTTTATCTTCCCCGACATAATCCATAAGATTAGGCAACACTTCAGGGACTAAAATCATCATAGGGTTATAGGACCATTGAAGCGCTTCATCGACAACCCCTTTTCTGGTCCCGTAATAATTTCCGGCATATTCCTTGATCCAAAGAAAATCACCCGATCTTTTTTCATCACACGCTGGTCCGGCGCCAGCAGTAAATTCAGCAGCAGCAAGAAATTCGTATTCTCCCGGAAGATCGGAACCGCGCGGCTGGCGGGTAGTGCTGCTGATTATCAACTTATATCCTGTTTCCTCAAGCAAAAATTTTACCAAAGTAGATTTACCGCTGCCGGAAGCCCCGGTAAACGTTAATATTTTAGGAACGCTCATGTGGATTCGGCAGCATAAGTCCTTTAAAATAATTTATATACTAAAAGAAGGATAAAATTTTAAATTACGGATTTCAGGGATTAAGACATCGTGAAAAAAACATATGGCTGTCAGGTCTTAGCAGTTTTATTTTATCATGACGGCGTCAGCGATAAAAATGTGCCGCCGGACATCGAGAAGCTGCTTCGAGAGCTTGAACTTAGGAATGCGGAGGTAGATGAGGCGGAGCATGATAGCCGCGGCCTGCACCTGCGCCTTAAAGTAGATGGATTGTCTGAAAAATGCCGGATCGATTACGCTGACCCAGAGGATATTGAAGGAATTGTGGGTATTTTTGGAAAGGGGATCAAAGAAGAGCGGATTCCGGAGATCAGATATCGAGATTTACTGGAAGACGACTACGAACACGCGCCGGAACATATGCCGGGATCGAGCGTGTATGCCTATTTTTCCAAAACTCTCGGCTTAGTCGCCATCAGCGATACCGACCTTGGCAGAAAGGCGGACTGACTTGGTCTGGATTTCATTACCACAATCCTTTTAAATTAAGATATTTTACTTATATCCATGGCTAAAAAAGCAGCAAAGAAAGCAGTCAAGAAGAAACTGCCAGAACCAGAAGAAGACGATGAAGAATTAGAAACATATCCTGATGAAGAACAGGGAATTTTGCCCGAAGAAACTTCCGAAGAGCATAAGTTAGCTATGGCACAAGGCGAGGAAGAAGAAGACGTTTATACAGAAGAAGGGCGCCATAAGTTAATAGAGGATGATGAGATTGAACCTTGGGAAGAAGGGCTGCTGGAAGGAGCTGCCGAGCTTGGCCAATTAGGAAAAGATGCCCTGACCGGCGAAATGCTGATGGGCGCTGATGAAGTCATTGAGATGGAGCTGGATGGAAAGATGTACCGGTTTGTTTCCACCAAGAACGCAGATAAATTCAGGGAAAGATATCTGAAGAAAGCGAAGAATAAGAAAGGGAAATAATTCTTTTAATCGGATCAACCGTTCCAATAACTTAATAAAAACGCCCCTTTCTTGAAAAAAGATATGGATCCGATACTTAAATTAGCTTTGCAGACTCTTGAACAGAACAAGCAGGCGATAATTTTTACTCCCAGCCGGATCAGCGCAGAGAAAACCGCAGAAGATATTTCTAAACTTACCGCTTTTTTTCTTCCGGAATTAGAGAAGGAAATTCTTAAAGCTGCCGGCACGCCGACCAGGCAATGCAGAAAACTTTCCCACGTCATCAGGAAAGGAATCGCTTTCCATCACGCCGGACTTTTACAAAAACAAAAAGAACTGATTGAAGATGAATTCAGAACCGGAAAAATAAAAATCATTTGCGCCACTCCAACTTTAGCTGCCGGGTTAAGCCTGCCCGTTTTCAGGGTGGTTATCAAATCATTAAAACGCTACTCCGGGCAATGGGGCATGGACTGGATTCCGGTCTTGGAATATCTGCAGATGGCCGGAAGGGCAGGAAGGCCCGAATACGAAGCTTTTGGAGAAGCGATATGCATAGCTAAAGACCAAGCTGAAAAAGAAGAGATATATGAACGTTACATCTGCGGAAAGCCGGAAGCGATCTATTCCAAATTGGCGGTAGAGCCAGTCTTAAGGACTTATCTTCTTTCCCTGATCTCTTCCGGAATTATACGTGACCAACATTCCATGACAGAATTTTTCAAAGAAACTTTCTGGGCTTACCAGTTCAAAGATCTGCATAAGTTAGAATCGATCATGCAGAAAATGCTGCGCCTCTTGGAAGGGTGGAGATTCATCACCATTGCCAGAACTACGAAAGGCGATTTTGTTTCTGCCAATGAATTGAAAGCTGGTATGAATGAAGAAAAACTGCGCGCGACGACCATCGGAAAACGCATTTCCGAGCTTTATCTTGATCCCCTCACCGCGCGGCACATCTTGGATCGCTTGTCTGATTTTAACCAAAATAAAAACGCTTTCTCGCTGCTGCAGATGATCTCCAATACTCTGGAAATGCGGCCGCTGCTGAACATCAAAAGCCGGGAACAGGATTCTATCCAAGAAGAACTGAATGTACGATATAATCTGTTGCTGGAGAAAGAGCCCGGCGTCGATGACGTTGATTACGATGATTTCATCTCTTCAGTAAAAACTGCGTTGTTTTTTGAAAGCTGGATCGAAGAGCATGACGAGGATTTCCTGCTGGAGAAATTTGACATCCGGCCGGGAGAGATAAGGGTAAAACAGGAAACTGCTGACTGGCTGTTATATGCTGCTGAAGAATTAGCCGCCTTGCAGGACCGCAAGACAGCAGTGAAAGAAATCCGCAAGCTCCGGCTGCGGGTGCGGTATGGCGTCAAGGAAGAACTTCTTGCTTTGATCAAACTGCAGGGCATCGGCAGCGTCCGGGCGAGGAAACTTTATGCCTACGGCATCAAAGATCTTGGTGACGTAAAGAAAGCGGACCTCACCACCTTATCGCAGCTCTTAGGGAAAGCGGTCGCGGAAAGCATCCAAAAGCAACTGGGAGAAGAGATCAAAGAAGTCCCAAAAGGCACCAGAAAAGGACAGACCAGCATCCTGAAATACTGATTGCTGCCACGGCCATTAAAAACCCCCCCCTTCTTGAAAGCTACCACGGGATTTTCAGAAACTTTATAAAGAACCACTAATTTTTCCTGTTCATGGCACGATTACGAAAATTTTCAGCGTATCAGCGGTTGGAAAGACCGTACACCCGCATCAGCAAATACACTAAAAAGAACTATGTCCGGGGCGGTTTTCCCCACATGAAAATAGTGCGTTTTGACATGGGAACCGCAAATAAAGAATATGATACCATCGTAAGATTAAACGTCAGCAAAGCTATGAATATCAGGCAGGAAGCTTTAGAAGCCGCCCGGGTCGTTTCCAACCGGTATCTGGAAAAGACTTTAGGTAAGAATTTTCATCTGCGCCTGAAAGTGTACCCTTTCCATGTCTTGCGGGAAAACCCGTTGGCTTCCGGAGCAGGAGCGGACCGTATCAGCACCGGTATGCAGTTATCTTACGGTAAGACCATCGGCTGTGCCGCAAGAATGAAAAAGGGGCAGGACGTTTTTGAATTACGAATCGATAAGAAAGACCTTAAAGCCGGCAGGGAAGCATTACAGCGTTCTGCAACTAAGCTGCCTTGCACTTGCAATATTGTAGTGGCGTAAATTAAGAATTCTTTTTTAATTCAGCTAACTTCGCTTCAATCTCTTTCAATTCTTTTTCCGGCATATGCCCTTTCTTCTGCAAACGTTTCCGAATCAGTTTCAATTCCCGTTCCCGCATGGAAGGGATGTAGCTGCGGATTAAATAAGAGGGATTTTTTTGCCCTTTTTTAAGCAGGGAAGTTATTTTCTCCAATTCAAGGCCCAGCTTTTTTTTCTCGAAATGCATCGCGATTTCGCTCACGGCCGGAGCAACTTCTCTGATTTTTGCTTTCTTGATTTTCATCTTGTTTACGGAAGTTATCTGAGAAGTAACTTTCTTAAGATCTTCATCCCACCTAGTTTTTTTCTGTGGTTTTTCTAATACCACCGGTTTACGGTAACCCTGCAGCCGTGCCGTCACTTTGCGTAATTCGCTGCTGAGCGTTTCTTCTTTGATGTTAGGAATCTTAGTCAATCTCTTCCGAATACGAAGCGGCGGCAAGAATTCTTCTTTTTTCCTCAAGCAGACAATCTCTTTATTAATCCTGTCCAGTTTTTGGTCAAGCTCCGATTCTTCCAGGACAGACAGTTCCTCCTCTTCTTCCGGCAGCTCGGCACGCCAAAACTGCGGTTTAGGGTGACGCAGTACATGTACGACGTAAAACAAGATGGCGACTAAAGCAATAAAGATGGCAAAACCCTCCAGATAATCTTTCATATTGGCGGTATCTGTCGCAACCGCGGCCCCGGTTAATGCTTCATACGTTCCGCTGAAAAAAATCGCTATGCTTTCTGGAGAACCGGTAAGGAACGTTAAAATTATTAGGATGCTGATAAACAAGAAAGCCCTTTCCTTTCCCAGTATCTGTTTTTGCAGATGTTCCTGCTCCATGCAGATTAATAATAACGGCAGTATTTATTAATTCTTCTTTGTAAGTATTAATTATTTTTTGTAAGTATTAATTTTCTTTGTAAGAAATTTGTCAAATTATGGACCGATAGCCTGGCCTGCTGCCTGCGTGCCGATCATTTTACCGCATCCTTCGACAGCTTTTCCAATTCTTCCTTCAATTCCTCAAAAGAATAGTACCTGTACGGAAAACTCTTATCCGGTTTCCCTTCCGGCAGGTCGGTCTTGCTGACGTATATCAACGGCTTTTTATATTCGATCTTTTTCAGCAGCTGCGCCTGTTTTTCTATCGAGTACCCGGAAGTGCTGGAAAGGTCAAACACGAAAACGACCACCTGGGCCATCTCTTTAAGCACTAATTCGGCCTGCAGCTCGATGTTATTCATCTTCTCCGGGCGCGCCAAGGTCCCCGGAAGGTCCAGCACCTGTATGGTAGTCCCGCCTGCTTTCATGTATCCGGCATTTATGCTGATAGTAGTGAAAGCGTATGCGGCGGTTTTTGCTTTGGTGCTGGCCAGCTTATTCAACAAGGTAGTTTTTCCCACGTTAGGAAATCCGTAGATGCATATGGTGAACATTTCCCGAACGTCGGGATATTTTTTCATGGTTCTTCTGCATTCTTCCAGATATTTCAAGTTCTCGTCTATCTGTTTCAAAGTGGAAGCTGCCCTCCCATAAAATTCTTTGGAGATGTTCCGCATCTGCACCGGATCAGCGGCCTTGTTGATCTTGCGGACATATTCGCGATGCAGCATCCGCAGGCGCTGAGCGGCCCAATTTACCGCCCCCAGCGATTTCTTCATGGAACCGAAATCTAAGGTAAGCTTCATCAATTTGATATAAAATTCCGGCAGCGCTTCCGTCTGCGGAAATTGGGTCAGGATATTATCAAATTTAGAAACGATGGTCTCTTGGATCACATCCAGCTTGATGCTCTCTTTCTTCTTGATTATCTCCAGCCAGCCCCCGGTAAGTTTTTTTTGCCCGGACTTCTCCCGCGCTCTGCGGAAAGCTGCATCTAACAAAACCTTGCTGGATTCCACCGGAAACAGTTTTTCAAAATTCATACTTACTACAAAACAGCTGCTGTATTTTAAATGTTTGTTGTTTAATCCGGAGATAGATTTATATAACGTAAAATTCTTCTTTAACCGTAAAAAAAGAGGTTCATCGATGGAAACTACTTTCATGGAAGTGGGGCTGATAATAGGCATCGCTACGCTTATGAGCCTGGCAGTCCGTTTCTTCAAGCAGCCGCTGATAATCGCCCACATCATAACCGGAGTACTGGTCGGCCCTTCGCTGCTTAACCTCATCTCCTCCACCGAGACCATCACTCTATTTTCCCACATGGGAGTGTCTCTGCTCCTGTTTGTAGTTGGGCTCAGCTTAAACCCGAAAATAATCCGGGAAGTCGGATTTGTTTCTTTGGTCACCGGGGTAGGCCAAGTAGTTTTTACTACGGTCATCGGTTTTTTTCTTTCTTTAGCGTTGGGATTTCCGGCTAGAACCGCCGCTTACATCGGCATCGCCCTTTCTTTCAGCAGCACTATCCTTATCCTTAAACTGCTGTCAGATAAAAATGAGACAGATACGCTGTACGGAAAAATATCCATCGGATTCCTGCTGGTCCAGGACCTTATCGCCATCTGCATACTGATCATCGTCTCTTCGCTGAACGGCGGCGCGAATGCAGAGATATTGGTCTTGGGAACAGTGCTTAAAGGAGCCGGACTTTTGATCGCCCTGCTGCTGGCTGGAGCATACGTCCTTCCGCACCTCACCAGAATTGCTGCCAAGAATCAGGAAATGTTATTGCTGTTCTCCATAAGCTGGGCGTTTGCTCTCTCTTTATTGTTTTACAAAGCCGGTTTTTCTTTGGAGATCGGCGCATTGATAGCCGGCATCACTTTATCGCTTTCACCTTACCGTTATGAGATCAGTTCCAAGATGAAGCCCTTCCGCGATTTTTTCTTGGTGCTTTTCTTTATCATGCTCGGATATGGAGTTACTTTCACCGACGTATCCCAGTACATCGTCCCCATCATCCTTTTTTCGCTGTTAGTGTTGATCGGAAACCCGCTTATCGTGCTTATCTTGATGGGTCTGATGGGGCACACCAGAAGGAACAGCTTTCTTGCTGGGATGACCGTGGCCCAGATCAGCGAATTTTCACACATCTTTGTCGCTTTGGGCGTTTCCATCGGGCATCTTGGCAGCAGCATCCTTTCCATCATCACTGCTGTCACGCTGATAACTATCGCCATCTCCAGCTATCTGGTGCTGTATGCAGCAAAGATTTATCCGCACGTTTCAAAATATTTAGCCATATTTGAGCGGAAAAAAGCCCAAGTCACTATCCGCCCGGGAAAGAGAAAGTATGACATCATCTTGTTTGGCTGCGATCGGGTAGGGAACGATTTGATCGCCCTCTTCGGGAAGATGAAACAGCGTTTTGTCGTCATCGACCATAACCCGGAAATAATCTCCGCCCTCACTAAAAAGAGGATCAATTGCATCTACGGCGATGCTTCCGAGATCGAGCTGTTTGAACAGCTGCATCTCCCGGACGTGAAGATGATTGTTTCGACCATCCCTGATTTCGATATAAATTCTGCCATCATCAGCAAGGTGCGGGAAGTGAACAGTTCTGCGGTCTTGGTGGTGGTCTCTCACAGGGCTGAAGAAGCGATGGATCTCTATGAGCTGGGAGCGACCTATGTCATACTGCCGCATCTTTTAGGGGGATATCATGCGTCCATGCTCATCGAGAAGCACGGGCTGGATTCTGATAAATTCCTGAAAGAGAAGATCAAGCACATGGAACATCTGAAAATCGCCGCCAATGAAAAGAGAAGATCTTTTTCGGTAAGATATTAGTGATCTTGGTATAGTCAATCAAAATCCCCACAGTTTGCTGTGAGGTATAAGATGCAACTACAGCTTTGCTATTTAGCGTGGGGATTTTGGTGCAAAAAGGGATAGATTTC
>JBBSZV010000017.1:0-1783 GCA_038044525.1 Nanobdellota archaeon | reverse complement strand
TAATAAAATGAAACGAATTTATTTACCGAAGGGAAATAGTTTCGGGATACGACATGAGAGATTATCTTCTCTATCGCTATAGTCGCATAACTACCTTTTGGCAAAGCAAAAGATATTTTCACTTTCATCATTCCCGGGTTCAATTCGTCTTTGGCTCTTCTCCCGATTTTTAAATTCTGTACGGGGACGACCGCTTTTCGTAATTCTCCTTCTAGAGTCAATTCCGGAATCTGTTTAATGATAAAATCAGATGGAGAAAGCCGTTCCTCTTTCATTATTTCTTCTGTGATGCTCCTAATCTCTTCATCTGCGCATTCGTACCCGAAACCGACTATCGGAATTTTTAGATCTTTGAAATCGCGGGAGTTGGAAACAAACACCCATTCGCCCCCGGAATACGGAACTTTTTTCATCGACTTTCCTTTTTTATCCAGATACCTTGCTGCAGTTTCATTCCAGATATAACTCTGATAGGCATTTATGTACATGCGCAGCATACGTATCGGCAATCTCTTTAATGCGCCGACAAAATCTCCCAGATGCTCTTTAAGAAACCCATTGATTTTCGCATCATCGATCAGACCTACTGCCTGCCGGAATTCTTTTTTTATGATATGCTTCCCGATGCCCGCATTGTGAAGCGAAAATCTCTGCTCACCAAAATAATTTTCGAGGAAATCTACCCTGCTGATCTTTTGACCTTCAAGATTGCGGACCACGATCTCAAACTCATTTTCCTGCAGATCCCCCAAAGAGACGGGAACTTTTCCAAGACCCTGAAATTCCAGGGAAACATCTCTAACCTTTAGATTCTCAATATTTTCTTTTTTTGCCCCGATGATAGAAATCATCTGTTCCGTAACCGCATGCCGGTCCTTGCTTCCGGCAAACCCGATATCTTTTTCCCGAAGATGCAATCTTCTAGCTAATTCCTGTATGACATCTAAAGTGTTCCGCCCTTTCTTCTTCATTAGGAAATAAAGATACTTTCCTTCTGGTTTCCTATCTGCCAGAGGGATCTCTTTGACCACAAAATCTTCCGGAAGCTGTTTTATCTTATACATGATCTCTCAGAAAGAGGCCTATTTTAAAATAATTTAGCTTCCAGATATACTACCCGGGTCTCTTCGGGATTGTCAAAGAAGACCGCGCTCTTGCACCGCCGGAAAAAATTAAATGCCCCGCCCAGATGCCGGTGTAATTTCTCTTCATGTATTTTTACGGCATTAAATCCATCCCCTTTCTGCTCTATGCCGATCACAAAACCTTTCTTGCCCAGCCATAGATGAAATCTCCAAGGTACTAAATACTGCGAATAATTCAGACTATTTGAACCGGCTTCATTCAGAAAATAAGCGACTTCGTCGCCATCATTTTTTTCCAGCCAATGGTGAAGATCAAATGGGTTAGACATAACGGGGCCATATTTTTCGTTAAGGATGTCAATCACTGCCCATTTGGCATTACCATACGTTTCTATGATTCCGTCCGAGATGATATTAGTCCGGACTATTTCAGGTTTATAAACGGGCAGTTCGTGATATCCGCCGGAAAAACCGATGTTTTCTAAGGCCTGCGAAAGAGTTCTGGCGAAGCAAAGGACCATGACGCGGTTTGATACTTGTTTAGATTTAAGATTTTCTGAAATCCCGGTGATTTTCCGCCAAGATCAGGCAGTAGGCAATCGGCAGTTTAGCGACGAAAAGCTTTTTAATAGGCCGCCTTTTTAAATCAAAATCCCCACAGCAAGCTGTGGGGTATGAGATGTAACTACAGCTTTGCT
>JBBSZV010000016.1:0-4270 GCA_038044525.1 Nanobdellota archaeon | reverse complement strand
AAACCATCAGAAGGAAGAGAATTTGAATTTTTGAGGTATTGCGGAGTAGAAAAAGCGCTTCGCCAATGTCAAGATGCCGGGTATAGAGCTCTATTCGTACCGGAATTTGCCGATGCGCGCATCGCTTCGCCCCCAGAGGCTCGCGTTTGGAATAATTGGTATACTACGCCAAGTTTACGGGCGACCGGCAGGAGCAAAGGAAATAAACCGGTGGTTATTTATGCTCACGTTCCTCACTACTTTTCAAATCCAGATAATCTTGCCCAAGCTGTTAAGCAGGGCTTAGTAAATTATGCGGGAATAATGCCTAACTCGGAATTTCAAAGACTTCTTGGTCTGGAAGATAATGAAAATGTTTTTGTGGTTGATTACAAAAAATTAAAACGTTCCCCTTCTGGAATTATTGACGTCGAGCAAGCGTTGGAACACCCGCAAACTATTCCCTTCTTAGGCGGATCGGCGAGAGCAGAGCAATACCTTCAACAGCATAAGAAAGTGAAGGGAAATGAAATTGGGGTGTGGCATACTGACGATTTAGCTGATGAGCCTTTGGGCCGTCTGCTCTTCCTCGGCGATTATCGTTACGATGCCCTATATGGCAACTACATCCTTAACGGCAACGGCCGTTTTGTCGGGGTAGCGGCGTCGGAAGCGCCGAAGGCGCGCGCCGCGAGAAAAAGCACCCCCTATCGGGAAGCCGGGGCAGTAGCTGGTCCGTCACTAGACGAATTACTTAACGAGATTATTGCGCTAGCTCCAGAACACGTTTCTAAAGCAGGAAAACCTGCATATGAAGCAGCCGTGAGAAAACTTTTTGGCAAATAGATTTTTATATAATTTCTATTTTTCTTGTTTGTCCCGGCTGTGAATCCTTTGAAAAGGATGATGAAAGAGCTTGGAACTACACGCTCTCTTACTGCGGCGCGATGTTACAACATCTGCGTTATAAAATTCAACCACGACAACTAAAGGCTCTGTGAGGAGCTGCCAAAAACAATAGTTTTTGAGCACTTGAAGTGGTGGTGATAAAAAAAGTGAGAGGGCTACTTGAGAGGCCGTCTGCTCTTCCTCGGCAATAATCATAACAATGCCCTGAATGGCAACAACAACCTTAACAACAACGGCCGTTTTGTCGGAATAGGCGGGCTCTTAACAGCCGGGACCATTTCAAACATTAAACTTCATAAAATCTTCTGCGATGACCGAATTGTAAAAGTAAGTCCTCGCTTCTTCCAGCATTTCAGATGGTTCTTTATATCTCTGGCTGATATGGGTTATGATTAATTTCTGCGCATTATTCTCAGATGCGATCAGCGCGGCCTGCCGCACGGTCATATGCTTGGCCCTTTCAGTTTTTTCCTTGATCTCATCCAGATGGGTCCCTTCGCAGATCAACAGGTCGGCATCCTTCGCCAACCGTTCTGCTCCTCTGCAAGGGACGGTATCAGTAACATAGCTTACTTTTTTTCCCGCAACGCCATAGGTTATTTCTTTATGCTTTATCTTTTTTCCTTTCAGCATAACATCCTGCCCTTGCTGTAATTTTCCCAGTATCGGCCCTTCTAATCCTAATTTCTTCGCTTTAACCACGTTTATACGCAATTTATTTTTTTCCTGAAAACTATAACCTATGCAGGTGGTGGAATGTTCCAAAGGCTGCGCCTCTAACACAAATTCTTCCGTTTCGAACAGCTTTCCGGACTTTACTTCATGCACTTCATAAGGGATGATGTCCTTTGCCGCAAAACTTTTGAAAAGATGGGAAATATACGTTTTTGATCCTTTTGGGCCGTAAATATGCAGCACCCGTTCTTCATCTTGTCCTGACCGATCAGCTCCCATGGAACTCAGCAGTCCCGGGATGCCAAAAACATGATCCCCGTGCCAGTGGCTGATACACAATCGGGTGATTTTTGCCGGCTTGACTCCCGCGATCCTCATCTGCCGCTGGATCCCTTCTCCGCAGTCAAACAAGATATTTTCTTTTTGGAAACTAAGCAGGACTCCGGCGTGGTTCCTGTTTTTTGTCGGCTGCATGCATCCCGTTCCCAAAAATGTAATCTCTATCATATATTTTCCAAGAGTGCCGGAAGTTCTTTAAGGTTTCTGATTTTTGGTTCAAACTCTTGCCGGTCTTTGCGGTCTATCAGGATCGCTTTTATGCCGGCGTTCTTGGCGGCTTCCGCATCGCTGAGGATACTGTCTCCCACCATGACACAGTCTTCCGCCTTTAATTTAATTTCTTTTAAGATTTTTTTAAGGAAATCCTCTTCCGTTTTTATCGTGCCCATCTGATAGGAGAGAAATATTTGGCCGAAATATGCTCTCAGCTGGAATTTATCCAGCACTTGGTTGATGGAAAAACCATCGGTGTTGGAGACCAGAATAAGCTGGTATCGTCCTTGCAGTTTTTCCAGCTCTTCCTTCACTTCTTCATAAGGCTTGGCGAGCATCCAGGATCGGTTCCATACTCCGATCAACTGTTCCATCTTCGCTTCCGTGCAGGGAACTTCAAATTCTTTGCATACATTCTCAAAAGCATCTTTGAGCGAAGGAAAAGTGCTGGTCATCATCGCTTTCTCCATGCGCATCACATATTCGCTGAAAGGCGTATCGATAGCCAAGATCTGCTTCACTTGTTTTATAGGGCTCCATACCCCATTTTCTACTAAAGTCCCCCAAAAATCGAAAATTATGGCCTTTACCATGATTTTATCTCCATAATTTTCAGTCTTTCCTTGCGGAAAGAGTCAAATAGAATAGCTTTTACCATAGTCCGTCCCCCCGTAATTTTAAAATATGAAGATAGTATTTATATTTTACTGAAATTTGTGCGGTAAAGCAAACGCTTAAGATTTTGAACCGGAAATTAAAATTATTTCCCATTAAATATTTAAACCCCCGCCCTTTCTATTTTTGTAAATGAATCCGGAACAAAAGCTGGCCTTAATAAAAAGGAATACGCAGGAGATTGTCACCGAACCGGAGCTTCTCGAGCTTCTCAAAAAGAAAAAACAGCCGACCGTATATTTAGGCACTGCCGTCACCGGCCGGCCGCATCTCGGCTACTATGTCTGGGTTCTCAAGATGGCTGATTTTCTTAAGGCGGGTTTCAAAGTAAAAGTGCTTCTGGCCGACCTTCACGGCGCTTTGGATAATTGCCCCTGGGGGGTTCTGGAAAAACGCTACAGATATTATTCTGCCGTCATCCCGCTGATGTTCCAATCTCTTGGCGCCGACACCAAAAATATAGAAATCATTAAAGGTTCAGAATTTCAGCTGAAAAAAGAGTATATCCTTGACGTATTGAAATTATCGACCTTTACTTCGATCCATGATGCGACTAAAGCCGCATCAGAAGTGGTTAAATTAGGAGACAATCCCAAACTTAGCGGCATAATCTATCCCTTGATGCAGGCGTTAGATGAGGAGTATCTTCAGGCAGATGTACAGTACGGCGGCATTGACCAACGGAAAATACTGATGTACGCACGTGAATATCTGCCTAAAGTAGGCTATAAAACAAGAGTAGAAGTTATGACTCCTTTAATCCCCGGCCTTATAGGAAAAAAGATGTCTGCTTCTGAACCAAAATCAAAGATAGACTTGCTGGATGATGAGAAAACCGTACAGGATAAAGTTAGGGGTGCATACTGCGAAGAAGGAAAGTTGGAAGACAACGGAGTCTTGGCTTTTCTCAAATTAGTGGTCATGCCCATGAAAGAAGATGCAAAAAAAGCATTTGTAGTTGAACGTCCGGCCAAATTCGGGGGCAATGTCTCTTTCGGCACTTATCAGGAGATCGAAGACGTTTTTGCCGATAAGAAGCTTCATCCCCTGGACTTGAAAAATGCCTTAGCCAAAGAGATCAATGCACTTTTAGAACCATTCAGGAAGAATAAGGCAAGATTAGATAAGATCTCTAAGGAAGCTTATGATTGATTTGTTAAGACTTTTTTCCTAATCTCAATAGATAATCATCTATCCTTTCTCAACGGGAACTTCTTTTAGATACATCCCCCGGCCAGATTTTTCAATAGCCTTAAAATGTCTCAACAGAAAAGGCTGATATTCTAATGCTAAAGGTATCCAACAGGCTAATTCATATGCTTCATAAGAAGGTTGTAGATTATTATCTTCTGCTTTTTCATCAACCCATAGGTCTGTAAATCTAGCGATTTCAAGAGCTAAAGTACTTTTTGGAATTATCTGATCTTATAATATCGGCAGAAAGTTTTTAATATAAGTTTATCTTTCTTGTTGGTTGAGG
>JBBSZV010000015.1:0-2972 GCA_038044525.1 Nanobdellota archaeon | reverse complement strand
ACAGATAAGTTCGGCGTTATCTCGTGGTATACAGCAGAAAATCCTTTCGGCGCCAGGCAATCGTTTTCCTGGTCGACGATGCCGTTGCAGGAAAACCATTTTCTGTTGACATAGTTTTTAAGGGGGAATTCAGAGTAGTAGGCAAGACCGCTATTGTTGGCCACCACTTCTCCGTCTTCGTTATAGATGCTGCCACGCTTAGGAATCTGGTATGGGTGTCCTGCCGCGCTGGAAAGCTCGGCATGGTAAAAAAAATCTTCCTGTATGAGGGCGATGTCATAAGAGTTCAATAAAGGGCTAATCCGGGTGATATTTTCAGAGGGGCTGCCTTCGGTAAAACTGTCAGGCAGCCCATGGACATTATAAGTAAGGACTGATACCTCCGTCTGGTCGCAACTGGACGGCAATGATCCGCAGGCGCCCAGAGAAGCGATAAGCGCCAGAAGATGTTTTTTACCCATGAAACTAAAAATGAAGGCAACGGTATTTAAATTGTGGGCATATTCAACTAAAATATTTTTCTTGGTCGTTTATATACTTAAAGGGCCATTTACAAGTAATTTACAAGTAATTTACAAGTTATGATAATCCTATTTTTGAAATCTTATTTTTCAACAAACAGCAGAAAATTACATCACTCCTTTATCCAAATTGCCGATAGTTACGTTATGCTTGAATTTAGCGGCGCTGGGAGTTTTTCTTTCCAAATATTGTTTGTAGAGCGCGACTAGATCGTAAACGTCGGATTCCAGCTCCAGATAAAGTTTAGTGATTCCGACATCAAGTATCTCCGGCGTCCGCTGAAGAAGACCTATCGATCTTGAATAAAGCATTTCTGTAGCACCGGTTGAAGTTTTACGCAGAAGAAAAGTATATCCTTTTTTATCGGTCAGATGACCAGTATCAAATTCTTCTTTGAAAGTCATGACGGCCGGATAACCGTGAGCATAATAGATAATCTTATCTTTCTGTCGGAATTGGGAAAGTTCGTTTTTGTTAAGTTCCAGCGAAGCGACGGCCATTTTCTGGTAAAATGCAAGCTGGCGGTCATTAAAGATGTTCATCTGCGGGCCGAGGATGATTTCTCCAGAGAATTTTAGATCTAATGCACCAACGTTATTTGCAAGAATGCCCGCAGGATTTACAGAATGAATAATTGATTGCAATCTCTGGATGTCATTGTCAAACAAGGCCAAAGGAGTGTGGAGATATAATTTGGATGAAGTACCTTCAGCAATTTTTATCGCTTCCGGCAGATCCGGTGCGAATGCATCATAATAGATGATGTCTGCTTGAGCATCAACGGCTTGTTTAACGTCTTTTATGCTGTACACTCTTACGTGAATCTCTTTTACTGTCGCTTTGGATTCTTTGAATTCCGGAACTTCAATATTTTTGTTTTCCTTATCAGTGGGAACCAATCGGTCTAACAACATCTGGTCTATGCGATTGCGAAAATCAGTTAGTTCGCTTTTAGGGATGAAGGAATTGTCGGTCTTTAGGTCAATTTTTTCTAAGAAGAATATCTTGCTGTGGTATTTTTTAAATTCGGTTTCTAATTGCTCCTTAGTCAAGGGATGTTTAAGTGGTTTAGAAGCGGCAGATTTTAGATATACAGTAAATACATCATCTTTGACGCAGACAGTTATCTTCGGATTTTTATTTTCGCTGACTTCTACAGCCAATGAGAATGGTAGGATATTTTTCGTCTCCAGCAGATTCTTTCCCTGTCCTTTAGACGTCAGGAAAACTGCCGCCCTATTTTTCCAGGCCGGATGAGAAATCTTTATTTCCTCTCCCCTGGAAGCATGCTGCACTTCTTTTCCTTCTACTATAATCTTATCTACATAAAATCCTCGGCGTTTTCCTCTGTCCACTATGCCTATACCGTCATATAAATCAAGGTCTTCTTCAAGAATGAGTTTATCCCAATTGATGGTCCCCAGAAATATCCCTCTGTTGCTGGGAATCAGAGGATCAACAATTTGTTTTTCACCGGAGAAGTAACCAGAAGTAAATTCGCGGTTGAAAGCCATCTTTAACGAATCGAGGCGTTCTTTGGTGACTTTCAATGGCCCCTTTTCAGCAAGAGTATCCAACTGCATCCGGTATTCAGCAGTAGTTTTAGCTACATATTCGGCCGGTTTCATGCGCCCTTCAATCTTGATGGTCTTAATGCCGCAATCTTTAAGTTCCTGCAGATGAGGAAGAAGACAAAGATCTTTAGCTGAAAGCAGAAATTGGTTGCCATTGTATTCCTTCCTGCAGGAACTGGCGCATAATCCGCGGTTGCCGGACCTTTTGCCAATCAACGATGAAATGAGGCATTGTCCAGAGTAAGAAATGCAAAGATGCCCGTGTACAAAAGTTTCCAGATTAGCACCCGTTCTTTTGTAAATCCCGCCAATCTGTTCCTGACTAAGTTCCCTTGCTAAAACAAATATGTCAATGTAAGGCTTCCAGAAATTTACTGCAGCAGAATTCATGATAGTAGATTGGGTTGAAGCGTGTAAAGCAAGATTAGGGAAATGTTTCTTGATAAGCGGAGCGAAAGAAAGGTCTTGGAGGATGACGGCGTCTGCCCCCAATTGTTCGACGATGGATACTTGATTGAGGAAGGGGGCTATTTCATTATTTTTGATCAAAGTGTTTAAGGTCACAAATACTTTAACATCGTGCAGGTGCGCATATTGTATGGCGGTCTTCAGGCCCTCAGTGTTGAAATTGCCGGCCAGCCGTCTAGCATTGAAAAGTTTGGGGCCGAGATATACCGCATCTGCGCCGTTGGACACTGCTGCGACTAAGCAATCGAAATCTCCTGCCGGTGAAAGTAGCTGAAGCTTGGTCATAGGTCTTTTTACTGGGGCTGTTTTATAAAATTATAGTAGAAAATTGATTTCAGAAAACATACCCCGCCGCGCACAGTAAAACAACGATTTTACTGGCGCACCAATGAAGTCTTTGCTTCATTG
>JBBSZV010000014.1:0-4584 GCA_038044525.1 Nanobdellota archaeon | reverse complement strand
TAATAAAATGAAACGAATTTATTTACCGAAGGGAAATAGTTTCGGGATACGACACGGGTAGAAAGATTCACCATCCTTAAAAACATCGAAGAGGCGGAAATCATCAAAGAAAAGACTTCGGCTGATAAATTGATATTCGTGCTGAACGTAGAAGAGTTCATGGGCAGCGGCGGGAAAAACATTATCATTTCCGGAAACTCCAACTTCACCTTATATCTGGCGGCTCATGAGACTGGGCACGGGCTCGGCCTGGGCGATGGATATGAACGCTACTATCAAAAATTAAACCGTTCTGAACTTTTCACCTCAATAGAAGAATTGGAACCGAGAGTTCTGGAAGCTTATCATAAGATTCTGCCCCCGATAAATGATACAGGCAACCATTGCAACGGCGGGGAAGTTTTCACTTTTTATAAGCCGGATAGCGATCTAATGGACAAAAGTTACAGCGATGAAAAATTAATCGATAGGATTGAATCTGGAACGCCGCTCTTCAATCCGCTACAAACCGAAATTATGAGAAGCTACGCCGCGGATGAAATATCTGCCAAACAGATTATTGTTAGAGAATGCATTTCAAACGATATCAACAACGTCTGCTCTTTTTTCATCACTGAACCTTCGACAAACTCTTTGCTGACGATACCGGAAACTGACAAGGACAATAAAGACTAAAGCTGGTAGCGATGCTGCTTTAAGATCCCCATTAAGTCATCAAAGATGATAATTTAATATATCAATAAAGGATGGTAGATGGCATATGCCGGTTAAAAAACCTTTTCCGAAGCTGATCCCATTCAGAAAGATACTGGGCCCGAGCTTTATCATCCTGGCATTAGGGCTGGGCTCGGGAGAAGTTATCTTATGGCCTTTCTTGGTATCGACCTACGGCTTGGGGATAGCCTGGGGAGCAGTTTTAGGCATCACTTTCCAATATTTTATGAATATGGAGATAGAACGTTATGCCCTGATCAAAGGGGAATCGGTCTTCGTCGGACTCCATAAAAAATTCAAAGGCGCCGTACCTTGGTTTATCTTATCGACATTCATCGGATTTGGAATTCCCGGAATCATCGCGGCTTCCGCAAAAATAGCTTCGCACCTGTTGGGGATTTCCGAACACAAATGGATCGCCATATTTTTTCTTTGCCTCATCGGGCTTATCCTTTCCTTAGGCAAGACTGTCTACGGCATGCTGGAAAAGGTAACTAAAACCATCTTGCTGATCGGAACACCCTTTGTCTTCTTCCTGGCCATAATCATCGCTTCAAAAACTGACTGGATCGCTCTTGGAAAAGGGCTGGTCGGGATAGGCGCATTAGCTCCTCTGCAAACCAAATATTTGTTTATACCTGCGGGGATAAGTTTAGCGACGTTTCTTGCCGCATTCGCTTATGCCGGAACCGGCGGTAACCTCAATCTAGCCCAATCGATCTATGTCAAAGAGAAAGGATACGGCATGGGTAAATACTCGCAGCCGATGGCCGGCCTTTTCCGGCAGAAAACGGCTCCTGCCGTAAAATTGGAGGGAGAACCCTGCGATTTTTCAGACAAAAGCATAACTAATTTTAAAAGATGGTGGAGAGTGGTCTCGGTAGAACATCTCGTCGTGTTTTGGCTTATGGGCCTGCTAACCATGATCCTGCTGATGTTATTGTCGTACAGCACCACTTACGGCCAGGCCGGCGCGCAGGCGGCAGACATAAGCTTTGTGATAACAGAAAGCCTGCATATCTCTAAAGCCCTTTCCCCGGTTTTTGGGATAATCTTCCTCGCAGTCGTAGTCGTCATGCTTTTCCAAACCCAGCTGGGGGTGATGGATTCAACATCAAGGATAATGGCAGAAAATTTTGCCCTGAAAAAGATGGAGATGAAAAAAGAATCGACCATCAGCCTTTCAAAGATATATTATGCGTTTCTATGGCTGCAGATCGCTTTTGGAACGATACTGTTCATCGCCGACTTTAAAGAGCCCCTTACTTTGATAGTTATCGGCGCAGTCATCAACGCAGTGGCCATGTTTGTGCACCTCGGATTGGTAAACTGGATGAATCTTACGGCGCTGCCGAAAGAAGTGCAGGCGCCGGCATGGAGAAAGATGATCATTGTCATAATTTTTATTTTCTTGGGAGTGTTCAGCATCATAACCCTGTACAGCCAGCTGGGAAAATTATTTTGAAGTCGCAGATGATTGTTAAACAACCTTGGAAAATTTATTAGCAATTTATCACTAGCCAATGGTCCAAAAAATTTATATAGTTGTTCATTTGCAATCAATTGTATTCATTTAAAGAGGGGTTAAAATGCAAAAGAATGTTACTTTAAGTCTTGATGAGACTACTTATGAAAGATATAGAGAATTTTGCAAGAAAAATGCCGTAGCACTTTCCAGAAGTATAGAAGTATTTATGGAAGAAAAAATAAAAGGCGGAAAATAAGATGTTAGTGTCGGTACAAGAAGCCTCTGATTGGGCCAGCGAATATATTGGAAGAACGGTTACACCAAATAATATCACTTATTTATTCCAATACGGTAAAATTCACAAATATCCTGACGAATCTAGAAAGGTCCGAGTGAACAAAGAAGAACTAAAAGAATATTATGATAAATTTGTAATCCGCAAACAAAACTCTTGGAAAAAGAAGCTCGGAAAGGATTTAGATTGGGGGCTTTCTTTTGATCATCTAAGAGAAATGGATACTACCAAACACGTTCACCGCCTACATCCTTACAAAGGAAAGTTTATTCCGCAATTGGTCGAATATTTCTTAGATGAGAACATCAATCATTTAAAAAAAGAGATTTTTTTTCACAAAGGCGATACCGTATTAGACCCATTCATGGGCAGTGGAACGACATTAATTCAAGCTTCGGAGTTAGGATTAAATTCCATTGGAATCGACGTTTCCGGTTTTAACTGCCTTATATCAAGCGTGAAGTTAGATAATTATGATATTTTTCAATTGAATTTTAGACTTAAGAATACTTTTGAGAAATTACAACAGTTTAGCGAAACAACATTTGACGATTCTTTTGATACACAGCTTAAAGAAAGATTATCAGAGTTCAATAAGCAATATTTTCCCCCAGAATTTAAACACTGGATTAGGGAAGGAAAAGTTAAAGAAAAAGATTATGCAGAAGAGAAGTTAAAACAATTTCTTAAAGAGAATAAAGAATTCTTTGAAAAAAATGGAACTAAAGACAAATCTCACCTTGCCAATGAAACGGAGATGTCCAGTTTCTTATCGAAGTGGTTCTCTAATAGAATCAAGCAGGAGTTGTTTTATTATCTGAAATTAGTTGAAAAGGTTGATGATGAAAAAACAAAGAATGTAATGAGAATTGTTTTGAGCAGAACTGCCCGCTCCTGCCGTTCCACAACCCATTCTGATCTTGCAACGTTAAAAGAGCCGCAGGTTGGACCTTATTATTGCCGGAAGCATGGGAAAATTTGCACACCCATTAACACGGTATTACCTCATTTAAGAAAAAATACTTCTGACACGGTAGGTAGAATTAAAGAATTTGCGAGATTAAGAAAAGAAGTTCACAGCGAAGTTATTCATGGTGATTCCAGAGAGGTTAATATTTTTAAACATACTAAAAATAAAGAATTTCACAATTTACTTCTAAAAAAGAAGATAGATGGGGTATTTTCTTCTCCCCCATACGTTGGCCAGATTGATTATCACGAACAGCATGCTTATGCTTATGAATTGTTTGAGATTCAGAGAAAAGATGATTTAGAAATAGGGCCTTTATACAAGGGACAAGGAAAGAAAGCTGTGGAAGAATACGTAGAAGGCATTAGTGCTGTTCTTTTAAATATCAGTAAATATGTAAGGGATGATGGAAATTTCTTTATAGTTGCTAACGATAAATATAATCTTTATCCAAAAATCGCTGAAAAAAGCGGGTTGAAAATTGTAAATCAATTTAAACGGCCGGTTTTAAACAGGACCGAAAGGGATAGGCAGCCGTATGCAGAGATTATCTTTCATATGAGGAAGAAGCCATAGATATATCCCATATCTTAATTAAGAAAGTATCAAATCTCCATCTTTTCTTTAGCCACATCTTTTATCTTCGCCTGAATTTGGCTTTTGAACTCTTTTCCAACTTCATCAAAAATTATCAGTAATTCTTTGTAGGTATTTTTTCCACCCAAGAAATCCCAGAACTTATCTGCCACATAAAGTTCTTTCTCTTCATCTAAAACGCCTTGTAAAGTAAATCTTGTATACGGCTCAGGATGATAAGGATTATAGGGTATGGCTAAGATTGTCGTAATTTTCTTTTTTCTTAGAGCCACCCACTCTAATAATTTCTGTTTTGATTTGTTGAACACATCAATATTTGGCTTTGCAGTCTTTATTTCAATGTAGAATTCATCATTCCCTCGTTTTAGGAATAAATCTGCCCTGATTTTAAGATTGGTTCCGTTAGAATTCTCACATTTTAATATCTCGGCGACTTCTTTGTCTTTATTTGCAGTTCTGGATTTATTCTTTATTCCCTGCATTATACTAAGATAAGTTTTATATATTAGGTTATATTTCTACCCCACAAGAGGTGATTAC
>JBBSZV010000013.1:0-1085 GCA_038044525.1 Nanobdellota archaeon | reverse complement strand
GCTGGATAAAGAAGAGATAAAATTGTATTTCAAAGGCGTGGATTTGAAAAAAGATTTAGGCGGCAAATCGCGCCACGTCCTGATCAAATACGAGAATGACATCATCGGCTGTTCAAAATATAAGGAGGGGGTAATACTTAATTATCTGCCGAAGATCAACCGCGGGGAAGTTATTGTCTGAAAGGGGGTAGCATAATTTTTATAAATAAGCTTTCCGCTTTAATTTTAGCATGAAAATAATCGATGCGCACATACATACTGATTTTTCCCATAAAAAGGATGATTCTGCTTTAGAGCACGGCATCGAATTTTCCTGGAGAGGGTTACAGGAAGCGCTGAAGAAAAATGGGGTTCAGGCCGCGATCGCCATACCCATCGATCATGATGCGCCTACTCCGGGAGGCAGCAGTATGCTGTTAAGCCAGGCCGAGCGGGATCCGCGTTTGAAGATAGTCTGCAGCATCGATCCTAAGCATGTCGGCAGGAGCTGCATCAATGCTACGGAGAAATTGTTGAAAGAGCAGAGAATTTACGGCTTAAAAGTATTTCCCGGATACCACCCCGTTTATCCGAGCGACAAGCGTTATTTTCCCTTTTATCGTTTGGCGGGCAGATACGGCGTTCCGGTGATCATTCATACCGGCGACACTTTCGGCAGCCAATATCTGGTGAAATATTCCCATCCCTTGGCGGTGGATGAAATTGCAGTAAAGTTTCCCCAAACCACCTTCATCCTAGCCCACTTGGGTTTCCCCTGGGTGCGGGAAGCGACGGAACTGGTGTATAAGAACGAAAACGTGTATGCTGACCTGTCAGCTTTGTGCGTCGGCCGGGTTCCCAAGGCGCCGAAATATGTCGTAGAAGATATCCGTTATGCTTTTGAAGCCAGCGACCGCCCAGATAAATTTCTCTACGGCAGCGATTGGCCGTTGGTAAACATGCATGATTACATCCAAGTGATCAAATATGCGGTGCCTAAGGAACATCACCGCTTGGTTTTTTATGAAAATGCCAAAAAAGTATTTAATCTTTAAGCTATGTTTCATAAATTGAGTTATATTTTCTAAGAAATTTTTTTGTCCTCT
>JBBSZV010000012.1:3764-11937 GCA_038044525.1 Nanobdellota archaeon | reverse complement strand
AGGAGTTAAAGTGTAAACCACTTTCGTGATGTAAACCAGTTTCGGGATAATAGAGTATTCTTTTACTATCATTTTTCTAATAAATCATTCTCGGCAAAATCTTTTTAAATCAACTCCTCTTTTGTGAATTTATGTCAGAATTAACTAACCAGCAATGTGTTCTCTGTGGAGAGCATAAGCTCACTCTTCGGGAGGAAGAGGTGGAAATACCTTATTTCGGGAGAGTGTACGTCCTTTCCATGGACTGCAGCGCCTGCGGCTACCGGAAAGCTGATGTGGAGCCGGCAGAACCAAAAGAGCCGTGCCGTTATACTTTAGAGGTTACTTCGGATGCGGACCTTTCCATAAAAATCATCAAATCTGCGGAAGCTATCGTGAAAATTCCGAGAATCATGACTATCGAATCCGGCCCGGCATCGGAAGGCTACATAACTAACGTGGAAGGACTGCTGGAACGGGTCAAGGGTATGATCCAATCTGCTGCCGACGCCGAAGGGGAAGAAGATCCGTCCGCCAAGACCAAAGCTAAGAACCTGATCAAGAAATTGAACAATGTGCTGGTCGGCAGAGAGCCGCTAAAGATCATCATCGAAGATCCATCCGGACATAGCGCTATTATAAGTGATAAGGCGCAGAAAAACAAATTATAGGGAACTTTGAAAAACGATTCAAAATTCTCTTTAGAGTTTTGAATTTACAAATAAATCTGCGAGATTGCATTTATATTTAAGGGTTATTCAAAAACCCTCTATAAGTTTTTAATAGCTAAAGATTATCCGAAAACAAGAAACGAGGCTTCACTTCTTATCTTTCTCTTCTTCATTCTCTTCTTTCGCTTTCTTGAACGCCTGGGGAAGGTCAATCATATATTTTCCTTCTTCCAGCTTAATTATCAAAGGATCTTTCTTGAACAGATGCACGATGTCAATTTCAAACTTCCCCGGCTTTACTACGCGGATGGATTCTAGATCCAGCACTACTGGCGTGTCTTGCTCTTCCTTTATGTTCAGCACTTCAGCTACATCTTTCTCGATGTTTACCTTCTCTTCATCGCTCAGGCTGGTAAGCAGTTCCTTGCCGTATTCGATGTCTTTCTTTTTGATAAAGAAGAACAGCCGCGCCCCGCATTTGCATCCTTTAAGAATATCCGCCGACCCATCTTCATAAAGGGCGTTGCAACGGACACATTGGTGTGGCATGGCTTTAGAATGGCTTTCACTATTTTTATAGGTTTCTATTAAAGATTATATACATCAAAAGAACATAGCTTTGCAGTGTTATGGCATTAAAAGGGCGATACCCGCACTTTCAGGGCTTCCTACCTGCGCCGGAACACTTTTTTACTTAATCTGCTGTCTTTGGTGAATAACTCGATCTGGTCGGGGTTGCTCTCGATCTTTTTAACGATAGAAGCCGGCCCGATGATGGTAAGCCCCTGCCGGTCTCCCAGAAGAACGTCAGCGAAGGTGCCTTTGATGCGCTGCAAAGCATCCTGCTTATCCTTGTCCGGGCAGATGACGCTTAATTCGATACCCTTGAACTTGGGAGAGATCTCTTCCATGGTGATCTCGATAAGGTCAGCTTCTTCCTGTCTCTTGAGACGGCCTTCCATGATGACGATCTTATCTTCCTTCACGATCCTAAGAAGCTTGTTGACTCTTTTAGCTGAAGAAAGCCCTTCAACCTCATGATACGGAACAAACTTGAATGTAACCATCTTTTTTCCAAGCGCCTTTAAATCTTTTTATACTTTTTATATAACATAGGAAATTGTTAAGCTTTTTAATGTTTACTGTTCATTTACTTAGCCAGCGCAAAAAGCTGTTCATAAAAATCTTCGATCTGCTTTCCGTACTTTGCGGATATTCCCAACACTTTGTACTGCGGGAAAGCTGCTTTCACCGCTTCGATATTGGACTTTTTCAGATCGACCTTATTTGCAGCGATCAATACGGGGATATTCCTGGCCTGCAAGTTTCCTATGATCGTGATATTGACCTGCGAATAAGGGTCTTTGGTAGCATCAAGTACGACCACTACAGAATCCATGTCGTCCAGCCATTTAATGGAATCGATGACCCCTTTGGTAGCTTCCTTCGCCCTTTTTTTAGCTTCCGGCTTCTTCAGCCCTTTTTTGATGAAATCTTCATAATCGATCTTGGTGGAGATCCCCGGCGTGTCGACCAGAGAGAACGTCAATTCCTTCCCTTTCTTATTTTTGATGCTTACCTGCTCTTTGATCTTGATCTCCCGGGTTTCGTGCGCTATATGGGACACCGCGGACATCTCTTCCCCCAGCCAATCCATGCAGATCCGGTTTGCCAGAGTAGATTTTCCTCCGTTAGGAGGCCCGTATAAGCCCAGTTTGATATGGCTCTTTTTACTAAAAGGATTAAGCGACAATTTCTTAAAAAAGCTTTTTAAAAAGGAAGTAACCATATTTTATGCGCACCCCAGAATCGTTTAAGATTTAATTGAGGTTATTAAAGTTTTTGGTGCTGCACACGCAAAATGTAGGTATATCTGCCTCTGCACGCACGGACGGAAATTCTTTTGCTGACAGAATAATTTATAAGGGTTAAAAATCATCTTCCCGTTATGCCTGAACGTTATCTGGTCATCGACCGGTTAAAACTCAGTTATGAAGGATTATTTAACGCGGACGAGCTGTACAGCCTGATCGCCCAATTTTTCTATGAAAAAGGGTGGGATTGGTATGAAAAAATGAACCAGTCGGTCGCCACCCCGTCCGGAAAGCATCTCCGCATCGTCCTGGAACCATGGAAAAACATCAGCGACTACCATAAGCTGGTCGTAGCCATAAAGATAAACATCATCGATCTTAACAGCGCTGAAGTGGAACATCAGGGAAAGAAATTACGCACCCATCAAGGGACGGTGCATCTGACCATCGACGGCTATGTCATCAGCGACCGGAAGGGAAAATGGAGCGAAAAGCCGATCTATTGGTTTCTGGGCATCATGTTTGAAAAATATTTTTTCCGCAACCATTATCTGAAAGCGGAAACCTGGCTTAAAAGCGACATCGAAGAATTGCATCAGAAAATCAAGACTTATCTAAATTCATTCAAATACACTTACGGAAGCTGAACCATGACCGAAAAAAACCTGATCATCAATAACCGCGTGCTGGCCTATCAGGGGATATTCCGCGCTGATGAATTGTTTTCCGCCATCAACCGGGCCCTGCGGGAAAAAGGTTATATCCAGCAAGAGAAAAAAAGTGAAGAGTTAGTGACTCCCTTAGGCCGGCTGCACCAGTTGGAATTGCGACCTTATAAGATCAGCACTAATTACATCACCCTCATGATCAAGATCCGTATCACTTTAGACAATGTTACTGATGCGGTCCTGAAAAGGAACGGAGTTAAAGAAAAATTTCAGCGCGGGGATGTGCACATAACTTTCGATGCCTGGTCCTTGACCGATTACGAACGGCGCTGGGGGATGAAGCCGTGGATGTATTTCCTGAAAGCAGTGATTCACAAATACATTTACAAATTCCCTTATGAAGAAGGCACGATCGTTGAAGTTGCCGCCGATACCGCTTACGTCTATGCGCAGATCAAAAAATTATTGCGTTCCTATGAAGGAAAAGAAACGGCCGTTCCTAAAGAGAAAGAAGTGCGGAAGAAAGTTGAAGAAGAGATGCTGAGAGAGACCTAATCTTCTCTTTTGACAGTTAAGAGGCCACTTCGCAAGAAATTTACATTATTTATGGTTTTTGAGGGTCAAATCGGTTGATTGAACTTCAATTCAGCACTTTTCCCCGCAGGTCAAACGTTTCCGCTTTGACGATCTCAACTTTTAATTTATCTCCCAGCTTAAATTCTCCTTCCACAATGATTTGCTTGTAGGAATTATTTCTTCCGATCCACTGCAGCAGCTCTTTCCCTTTTTCATCGATAAGGATTTCTCCCTGCCAGCCAACCCAGCGTTCATTCTGCAGTTTGGAAATGTTGTGAAATATATCGGTCAGCACCCGCGAACGGTGTTTTACGACTTCACCGGGCAGTTCTTCCAGATCCGCTGCCGGAGTTCCCGGCCTGGACCAGAAACGGGAAATATTGATCGAATCCGGAGCGATTCTCCCTACCACTTGTAAAGTTCCCCAATAGTGATCTTCAGTTTCAGTGGGATAACCTACAATAATATCCGTCATGATATTGATCTCGGGTATTTCTTTTTTAAATCGTTCAACTGCGCTGATAAATTCTTGTACTGTATACTGTCTCCTCATCGCCTTAAGTGTTATATCATGCCCGGCCTGCAAAGGCAGATGCAAAAACTTGAATATTTTTGGGTGTCTATAAATGTCTAGCAGTTTAGTCCCAATCTTAGAGATATGGTCCGGATTTCCCATGCCTATTCGTATTTTAAAATCTCCCGGGATCTGCACTAATTGTTCCAATAAAGCTGGCAGATCAGTGCCGATATCAAACCCGTAGCAGTAAGTGTCCTGTGAAGTCAGCCAGATCTCTTTGACTCCTTCCGCTATTGCTTTCTTAGTCGCAGTCACAATCTCTTCAAGAGGATACGATACCAAATTGCCTCTTGCTTTCTTGGTCTTACAGAAAGTGCAGGCGCCTAAACATCCCCGGTTGATCGGCAGGATTTCCACGATAGGATTTTTACGCACCCGCGGCAGGTTCAATGGAGGCATCTCATCGTTGTTCAGCAGCTGTAAAACATTGTCATGCAGCGCTTCTTCGACTGCCGAAACAATCTTATGGATCTGTTTAGTTCCCACTAACGAATAATATTTCAGCTTTTGCCGGTCAGCCTGAGGTATGCATCCTGAGATGATGATGATCTTGTAAGGATGCTCTTTCTTGAATTCTTCCAGCTGGGTGAAAAAGGAATTCTCGCTGGGAGTTTTTACTGTGCAGGTGTTGAAAATGACTACGTCAGCATCTTCGATAGTATCAACCGGAGTAAACTTTGCTTCTTTCAGCAATCCGGCCATCTGCTCAGAATCAGCCTGGTTTGCAGAGCATCCGGTGGTTTGGATATGGAACTTGGTCATGAAATGATTTTATCCTGCTGTTTTAAAAATGTTCTGGAAGAATAGAAGAATATAAGAATTAGGCCACAACTTAAAGTTATTTTTGTGAGCCCGATTTCATTATCACCAGTTATAATTTTTAAAACTTTCTTTAAAAACAATAACAGTCAGAAACCTAATCTCTTTAAAACAACGCCGGCATCAAACTCTTCCAAGTCTTCGTACCGCTGTCCAATACCTAAAAACAGGACCGGTTTCTTGATTATATACGAAATGGATAACGGAGCCCCGCCTTTTTCATCCACATCCGCTTTGGTCAAGATAGCGCCGTCCATCTCCACCAATTCATTGAATTTCCTGGCCTGTTCGATGCAGTCATTTCCGGTGATGCTTTCGCCTACAAAGATCTTGAAATCCGGTTTAGCCACCCTAATGATCTTTTCCAATTCCTGCATCAGATTGGTGTTGGAATGCAATCTCCCGGCCGTATCCAGCAGCACCACATCTATTTTATTTTTCTCTGCATATTTGATGGCGTCAAAGGCTACCGCCGCGGCATCCGAGCCGTAATCCTGCCTGATGATCTTGACGCCTAATTTTTCCGCATGCTCTTCCAGCTGCTGGATCGCCGCAGCCCGGAAAGTATCGCAGGCTGCGATCACTACTGATAATTTATTCTTCTGAAAATGATGGGCCAGCTTGGCGATGGAAGTGGTTTTTCCGGTTCCATTGATGCCGAAGAGGGCGATGATAAAGGGATGCTTTTGTTTTACCAGTTTCAGCAGGTCTATCTTTTCAAAAGATAAAATCTCTGTCAGCGTCCGCTTTAAAGTCTCTTCGATCTTTGCCGGCACGTCACGCGGCAGCGGCTTGTCTACAAGTTCCTGTTTAAGATCTTCTTTTATCTTGTCGATCACTTCCACGGAAACATTATTTTCCAGTAAAGCCAGCTCCAGTTCCCAGAACAGCTCTTCAAATTTATCGGCGGAGATCTTTTTTGTAGTTAAAGAGGTTTTGACTCTGCCGAAAAAAGATTCCTTCTCTTCGCGTTCAGGTTCTTTTATTTCGGCCTCTTCTTTACTTCCTCCGGCCTTCTTCTCTTTAATCTCTTCTTCCGCAGCCGTTTCTTCTGCGCCTTTCTCTTCTTTTTTTGAAAATAATCCCCTTAGAAATCCTACTTTCTGAGGCGCCGAAGGGATGCCTTCAGTAGTTTCGGATAATGTTTTTTCTGTGGGCACTTCCGTGGCGGTGTCTGCGGCAGCTTTTTTGGTCTCTGCTGCGATTTCTTCTTTTTCTTCCAGAGCTTTCTTTTTTCCTTCTTCTTTCTGGATTATTACTTTTTTTTCTTTGCCAGCTTTTTTAGGCTTCTCCCCATGATTTTCAGCGGCCTTTTTTTTAACGGATTTTTCTTTGCTTTTCCGGTTTTCTTTCTTCTTTTCAGCTGTCGGAACGGCTTTTTTTTCAACCGGTTTTTCTTCTATCAGTTTTTCTTCTACGGCTTCTTCTTCCGTCTTCGTAGAAAATATGGATACTGCCAGCTTTAATTTCTCTTTAAGTTTGTCGAACATTTTCAGTTGCGATTGGCCCCGCTTTCAACTTCCTGGCTGATTTTCACGCCTTGTGCATATAACTGTTCCAGTACGCTTTCCGCTTCAGAAATATTTCCTGCAATCTTTTCTTTCTGCTCTTCAAGCAGCACCACCACTTCAGGGATGGTTTTCTCTGCAGCTACATCTGCGCCGATATTTACAATCAAGCCGGCGTTGTCTTTCAATTCCGCTTTCACAAATATGCCGTTGGCTATCGGAGCAAGAATTTCAGTATTTATTCTTGTTTCTTTCAGCTCTTTCAGCGCTTCGAGGGAAGTTTCTATTTCCTGCTGCTGCTGGCGGAGCCTTTCCACAAATTCGGCAATCTGTACCAGCTGCTGCTGCAGCTGTTGAAATTGCATGTACCTGTCTTCAACATTATTCTCATCCGCCATGGTTACAGCTTCTTCTTTAATTGTTCTAAGAAATCCCGGTAGAGCTTTAAGCTTTTCAAGAAAGGAAGGTCCGGGTCATCGGTCTTGCTTAAAAAAGAGGCGTTGCTGATCAGGAATCCCTGCCCGTCTTTCTTCACGTGGTTCAGCTCTTTTTCCAGCAGTATTTTCAATACCGCATTTTCTTCCTTGGTTAAGCTCGCCATAGATGGCTGAAGAAAGACTGGTTTTATAAGCTTTTTGCTGAGGATTTGCATCTTATGCAGAAGTGAATTAAATGGCCGTTATTCCTGGCGTTTTTAGATCGGAAATGGCAACTATCGGGCAGCTAGGAGTTTTTATCAACGCCCCCATCAATCGTAAATATTTCTCCTATGCCCTAACTCAAGGACAAAAATAAGCAGCTTATCTTTTTCCAGATCAAAAATAACCCGATAGTCCCCTACCCGGAACCGGTAGCCAGGCATTCCCACCAGTTTTTTGATGTCACATGATTCGGGGCGTATCCGCAACCGTTCTAAAGCGATAATGATCCTTTCTTGGATGTCTTTTGGCAGTTTCTTCAATTGTTTCGCAGCAGTTTCAGAATAGATTAATGTATACACAAAAATCACGCCTTTTTAGAGCCCCAGCATTTTCTTGACTTGTTCGTGAGTGTAAACTTTTCCGGATCTGATCTCTGCGCGCGCCTTTTCCAGATCTCTTTTTGTCTCTGCGCCCAGTTCTTTGCTGTCTTCTACCAGATCCCAGATGACTTCTTCATAACTCTCTTTATCGTACTGCTTCCTCAGTTTGAGAGTTCCTAACAACTGTTCGCTTACCTGTATTGTGGTAGCCATAGCACCAATATAATTGGCTATATTTATAAGCTTTTTGCCGTCATCTTTCAGAAAAACTAATCTCCATAAAAACTCAATTCCTGCGTCTTTTCGTCAACAAAGATATGCGCTTCCGGATGAGCTTTCAGATACCTTTTCTTTACGTCTTCCGGCATGTTATCCAGCGTCCCTTTACCGCTCAAGCCTACCTGCGGCGTCGGCAGCCGATAATCATCAGAAGAGAATTCTTTTCCGGTCTTGGTGAATTCATCATATAATCTATGGAACTGCGGGAAATCGATCCAGGTATACCACCTGTCGTTTACTTTATAATTTTTTTTAGCAAAC
>JBBSZV010000012.1:0-3754 GCA_038044525.1 Nanobdellota archaeon | reverse complement strand
CCACGTATGCCATGTTCCATTTTTTAAAAATGTTTTTTTCGCAAACATCACTACTCTGGAAGGTATGTGTTCGGAAACTATTCGATAATCAGGCAGATGCTTCGCTAACTCCTTGGAAAAAACAACCACCTCTTCATGCAGCGGCATATTTTCCTTGCTTAGCCTTTGTTGCGAAGGTCCGACGTGCATGTATGCTTTCACTTCGATGAAATCCGGGCTTCCCCGCAGGACTAATTCTGCGTATCTCTCGGGAAAGATCATGTTGACATCTTTGATCATGGTAAGGCGGATACAAGTCCTTTGCTTTTTCAGCGCTAGATAATCCAAACTTTGCAGCATCCGTTCCCAATAGTTAGGAAATAACGGCTTATCCACTTCCTTAAGCATCTCTTTGGTAGGCGCATCGACGCTGCAATATAACTGCGTGATCGGTTTAAGATCCCTGATCTGCTCAGGATACTGCGAATTGGTGACCAAAAATGTGGAGATCTGCTGCGCATGGAACTGTTCGATCAATTCATTGATGCGCGGGTAAGTGATGGGTTCTCCGGTCAACGATAAAGCGACATGCCGGACGGATTTTGATTTCTCATATGATGCTTTGTTAGCTTTATCGGAACCGCCGAAACCCACTAATAGTTTGTGGTGCGCTTTCTTGCTTTCTTCCAAGATCATCGTCGGATCATCGACATCCCAGCCCCATTCCTTGGAAACGGGAGCTTTATATCCGCGCCAGCAGAAAGTACACCTGTTGGCGCAGCTTATGCTGGTAGTCATCTGCAGGCATTGGTTGCTCATGATGCCGTAAAATTTCAATTTGTAGCAGCCGCCTTCGCCGTTGATCATGTTCCTGGTCCAGCCGCAGGTCTTGACCGCGCTGTGGCTGCCGATGATGCGGTACTGCTGTTTTTCCAGTTCTGCTTTGGTTTCAGGCGTTAGCATCATCTTTCTGTTTTAAAGTCGATTTATAAAGATTCTTAAGAAAAATCAACTTTTTTATGCTGATCAAGAACATATACTAATTTACAAATATATTCAAGATAAAAAAAATAAACCTGTTTATCTGTAGGGTACGCCTATCGTAAGACTGATTGACGGCTGGACCGCCATAGCATAAGGTTTTATTTTCTCTCCTGACGGAAATATGTCGCTGTTTATGGGGATCGGTCCGGCTTCCAGCTTTATTCCTCTCCCCTTAAGATAATCCATCAATCCTTGGGCATCTTGATAGTGAGTTGTTGAACGCATCGTCACGTAAGCCCGGTCCCAACAGCCGGCGATGAGTGTCGTTATATCCTTAAATCCATCTCCCATCCGGTTCAGCTTAAACAATGCCTCTATCTGCTCGTCATCCAATCTTGATCTATCTCTCAATTCTTCCCGAGAAACCTGCCCAAAAGGCACCACTTCGATCTTTTTCATTTTTGATTACCTCCTACAATTATTTTTAACCGGTTTGTTTTATCTTTCTGCTTAATTCTATATAAACCTTTATGCAAGTTTCCGAGGAAAGATTTATCTACCAGTAAATGTACCATTTCGCATGACCAAGAAATGCCCGCAGTGCGGCTCTTACAACGTGGTAGAATACGAGGATGACATAACTTTCCTTGTCTGCAAAAGCTGCGGCTATGATGAATTGCAGCAGGGGACTGTCGCCGGCGAGCGTACTTCCCAGCGGGAAAAAGCGCGATTCAGCCCTTACAAGGTCGGCGGGAAAGAACGGACGAGGAAATAATCATGCCTAAAGTCGTAGATAAACATGCAGGATATTATGAAGCCATACTCCAGCTGCGCGATATTTCCGATGCGGTTTTTGATTTCGTGGAAAAAGAAATCGAAAAAAAAGAAATACCTGTAGCTAAGTTTCAGGAGGTCAAGAACGGCTGTGATTATTATTTAAGCAACGCCAATCTGGCTAAGAACCTTGGCAAAACGCTGCAGGAAAAGTTCGGCGGGGAATTTACGGTCACAGCCAATCTGTTCAGCTGGAAGGATGGAAAAGGGATCTATCGCCTGACCGTCCTGTTCCGGGGCATCCCCTTCAAGAAAGGCGAAGAGGTCGAATATCAGGGAGAACATCATACCGTCATCGTCCTCGGCAAAAAATTGGTCTTGCAGTCTTCCAAAACCGGCCGGAAAGTGCATCTTAGGTATCAGGATATGGGGAAGATCCGGAAGAAGCAGTGATTCCTACCCGGTCTCCTTTTCCATAATTTTTATATATTTAGTCTTTTCCTCAAGGATATGGGTTTTTATAGCGGTTTGGTGCATTCAATTAAAGTTGCGGGGTTGGCCGTACTCGCAGGAGTAGGCGCATTCTGCATTAACTATCATCTTTATCACAATGTCAGCTGGGATACCGGCGATACTATTTACTTAAGAAAAATAGACGGCCCCTTTGCAAATTCTGAATTAGTTTTCTCTTATAAGCGGAACGAGATTATTTTAGAAAGCAGCGATCCGTTATGGGATGGCTCCAGACGCTATAGCGACAGCGATAAAAACGGCATTTTTGATTGGGTCAGAATAGAATCCTCTTTGTTAACCGTTGGTGATACAGGTTCATTCAACCAGAAGGAACATGCTCAAACCCATCCCGAACTGCTTAAGCAGGAAAATATAGCTTATCAGCAGAAACTGAAAGAATTTCAAAAGGAGTTCCCGCTGGAGTTTCAGCGTTTCGGCTTAGAAGATGTTATTAGAGCTGAACCATAAATTTTACATTAAGTTATAAATGATAAATCTCTACTGGTCAATAATGGTTTCGCGCGAAGACAAGATAAAAAATTACCATCTTGAATTTGATGGGTTGGTGGAAGCATGTAATGGGTGGCTGGTTTCGCAGTGTCAAAATAGGACTGAGCAACAGCCTAATTTTGAGCACGCAAGTATTCCACAAATAAATATATGGTTTGCTTGCAAACCACCACTCAATAGAGTGGTGGAATACTCCGCGTTTCAACAAACGATACCATCAGTTCTAGAATGCCGGCATCCTCTTGATTCCAGAGACGATTTAACTTCTACGCAAAAAGATACTATTCTGTTTGCTTCTGATTGTAAAAGGATTGAAGGCCGATTAGAGCAGTTGATTATCTCTGCCCGAGGGAATACTTCCGCAGAACAAGCCATTAAAGCGTTAGCTCAGCAGAAATATGAATTTCTCAGAGAGTCATACGTTTCTTGCGCTTTAAAGGCTGAAAAGATTAACTGATTTCAGAAAACATACCCCACTGCGCACAGTAAAACAACGATTTTACTGGCGCACCAATGAAGTCTTTGCTTCATTGTGTGCTTGCGGTGATTGGGATGAAATAAATAATTCATATATGTTTTCTGGACGAAAAACCAAGGCGCCCAAAAATTTAGGGTATATTGTTACAGATACCTTGCCCCTTGGGGCGACTGGGTTTTTCATTTCATAACAAGATTATAACTGCAGAACAACAACGCCATCAATTATGCAAAAATAGCCAGAAAACCATTGGCTTTAGCCAATGGATGAATGGTATCATTTCTGGCTATTTTGCATCCTAAAAATGCGTGGTTTGGAAACAAAAAATGAAACTGCGATTTCATTTTTGTTCAGAAATAGAATCGTGGTTCTATTTCTTAAACCGTCTTTTTTCAACCCCCGCCCTTTAGGGCGGGGTAAGACGATTTCACGCATTTTTATGATTTTGACCAGAGCAATTTTCTCTATTATCCCGAAACTGGTTCGCATCACGAAACTAGTTCGTCCCACACTTCT
>JBBSZV010000011.1:0-4975 GCA_038044525.1 Nanobdellota archaeon | reverse complement strand
TCTGTATCTCCTGCTTTTCCTGTATGACCGTGCGCGCAAATTTTTCCCACCCTTTTTTTATGATCCCCAGATACCACATGTCTAACTCCACTTCTAAAAATTTAACGTCTTCGGCAGGATCATAGCTTCCGGAAGAAACAATTTCCCCTTTTTCATTGGTGGAACCGGAAATATCGATGATATGGATCAGCGCATCGGCCTGGCGCAGATCATCAAGAAACTGGTTGCCCATGCCTAAGCCCTGGTACGCGCCGGGAACCAGGCCGGCTACGTCCAGCATCTGCACTGGAACAAAACGAAATTCCTGCAGCACATACCCGCTGCGCGGGTTGGATGTTTTTCCGAATTCACGGGCGGCATCTTTAACTTTGACATAGCCCACGCCAGAATTGGGTTTTATGGTCGCGAAGGGATAGTTAGCTATTTCTACTTCTGCTAAGGTAGCGGCCTTAAAAAAAGTGCTTTTTCCAGTATTCGGTTTTCCCACGACCCCGATTAACATTTTGTGCTCAAGAATTCACTATCTATATAAATATTAACCAATTTTGCACGGACATGGGTTTTGCATTCGGACATTTAACCGGCTCATGGGGAGCAGGAAAGATTTATGAATACTTTGCTAAAAGAAAAATCAGCCATTACGCTTGGTTCTTTCTGCTTTTGGGCGGGATACTGCCGGATGCTGATTTCCTGCTGGACTGGACCTTGGGAACGGATCTCCATCGAGCTGTAACCCACAGCTTATTTTTTTTAGTTCTTGCCCCGCTGATAGTTTATGTTCTTTTCAGCATTTTAAAGAATAGTGGAAAAAAAGAATTTGCCCTTTTCTTGGGTTTAGGGATCGCCATGCATCTTTTCCAGGACGGATTCTCTGGCTATGGCATACCTTTGTTATGGCCTAAAGATTGGTACTTCTCTTTTTTTTCCGGAATCAACGTGGGCGTTCCAGATGGAGGGCTATTGGTCGGCGGAGCCGAGGAGCTGTTATACAAATTGAAGCTCGCAGTCTTAGACATGGGCATCGGAACAGCCTGGCTGTTTTATCTGTGGTTCAAGAAAAGGATTCAGTTCTAAGTATAAAGAGTTTTGAATAACCCTTAAATCCGAATGTAATCTCGCAGATTTATTCGTAAATTCAAAACACTCAAAAATGCTAAAAGCATTTTTAGTGTCCAAGAAAAGCCAACAGCTTTTCTCAGGACTCTAAAGAGAACTTTGAATAGTGTTCAATGAAACAAAGATTTCATTGGCACTTAAATGAAGTAGTTTCTTCATTTCTTGCGGGTGGCTTTCTGGACAAACCTCCGCAAGGCTAAACATTTATATATTTCATTTTCTTAACTTAATCCGTGCCCGCAATATATATCCCTAAAAACAGGCTTATCTCGATTTTTCCAGAATACAGCCCCATGAGAGTCAAATTCAAAGATGTTTTTGACCTGAAAGATTTCTATGAGAATTATTGGGAATGGCTTAAGGAGAACGGCTGGATGGATTTTGAGGATCGGCTGGATAAATTTGAACGCTTTTACGGCGAACGCGTCGGCTCAGGAGGAGTAAAAGAGATATGGATCCGCTGGAGGCCGTACAAAGTGCCGGAGCCTTACGGCGCCATGAAAGATCCGCCGTTGAGATACCATTTTGACATAGATTTCCACATTCTCGGATTGTCTACGGCTGAGATCATCAAAGACGGAAAGAAAATAAATACCAACAAGGGTGAAATTGACATCAATATCCGGGCTTTTGTAGAAAAAAACTATGAAGTGAAATTTGCAGAGCATGGGCTGCTGCGGCACGTAATAGACATATTTTCTGTCAGAATTTATAACCGGTCCTTGGAAGAGCGGAAAAAAGAATTATATCGTGAAGCTTATCTGATGCAGACCTTCCTCAAACAGTGGTTTAAGATGAAGACGCATCTGCCTTACGAACATACCGAAAGCTTCTTCCCCGGCAAAGCCTGGCCGTCGCATAGGTGAAGTGAAAATCTTTGCGGAAAATATACCAGCAAAAACTTAATAAAGAAAAGTTCTGAATAACCTATTATCGCCCCAGTAGCTCAGCGGTTGAGCACCCGACTTGTATCCGCTATGCCCAAAGAAGCAAAAAAGCATAGCAAGATATCGGGAGGTCGGGAGTTCAAAGGGTTCTTTCGCCAACCCGGAGCGAGGTGCGGCATTCGCTGCGCTCAGCCCCACAAATGTGAAAGAGCTTTGAAATTCTCCCCTGGGGCTTTTTTCACCAAATTAACCGAAATATTTATTAACAACTGTTAAATATTATTAACACATGTTAGATATAATTGACGATTTGGCGCCGTTCTTTGAAGATGGTTATAGATCGATCTCGGTGCGGGAGTATGCTAAACTTGTTTGCGTAAGCCCGCCTACAGCTTCAAAGCTTCTGAAAGATTTTGCTAAGAAAGGATACCTGCAATGGAGAGCAGAACGAAGGCATCTGTTTTTTACTTTACGCATAGAAAATGAAGGGGTAATCGATCTTTGCAGATTGTACTGGAAACAAAAGCTGCAGAAGGTAAGCGAAGTTTTCCAAGCTAAGCTTGTCGGCGCAAGCGGAATCTTATTCGGCTCTCTCGCTAAAGCCGAAGTAAAGCCAGAATCTGATATCGATATCGCTATTTTTGCTCCGGAGAAGAAAACATTGGACCTAAAATTGTTTGAAAAATCTTTTGGAAGAAAAATCTCTGTACATTGGTTTAAATCGCTTAAAGAAATTAAGAATGGACATCTGTCCAATAATATTATAAATGGGGCGGTTCTTTTTGGCAAAGTGAAGTTATAATGGACTGGAATGTCTGCCTTAAACAACGAGAAGCTAAATTAGTACAGCCCGATTTGGAAATGGCTTCATCGCTGGAAAAGACCAGCGCAAATAAATACTTTTCATCCAACCTATTGATACTTAAGGAAGAAACCGCCGCTTCCAAGATATCTTTGAGTTATGATTCTGTAAGAGAGCTGCTGGAAGCAGCTGCATTGAGAAGAGGGTTTAAAATTTATAACCATGCCTGTTATACCGGTTTCTTAACGGAAATAATGAAAAAAAGAGGAGATAGCTGATGAATTTGATGAATTACGGAGTCAAAGAAAACTGACCACCGCCGGTCAATAGACCGGCGGCACATAAAAACTAACCACGATTAGTTTTTAGTGCTGAAATTTGATGGTTTTCAAATTTCATGCATGCTCGCTTCGCTCGGGTCAGTTTTCTGACCCTGCTTTTTCCAATTGAGGTGAAATCACCGATTCACCACCAGTGAATACACTGGTGGAAAAAGCAGATTATAAGAAACGACATCAATTATTATGGGAAGGAAGCATCTATAATTGAAGCTAAAAATATCTTGAAAAGATTAGAGAATCTTAGAGAAAAAGTTATGAAAATCATAAAAATGCATGAAACCGTCTTACCCCACCCTAAAGGACGGGGTTTGAAAAAAAACGGTTTAAGAAATAGAACCACGATTCTATTTCTGAACAAAAATGAAATCGCAGTTTCATTTTTTGTTTCCAAACCACGCATTTTTAGGATGCAAAATAGCCAGAAATGATACCATTCATCCATTGGCTAAAGCCAATGGTTTTCTGGCTATTTTTGCATACTAAATTGACCTATTTCTTCGAACCTTTCCGTTTCTCTGACATCAGCCGTTTCTTATGCGTATGGCCGAACAGCACGGCGATCATTATGACAATAAATAAAATTACTGCTGCGGAAATAATTATATCAAAGTTCAAAATTGCCGTTTTCCTTAATCGTTCTCCGAACGGCAGGTACGCTGCGCCAGCCAAGGCTTCTTTAGAAAGTTCAGGAACTTCTCCCGGCACTATTTTTTCTACTACGCCTTCTTCAGTTATTTCTTTTACTGTTACCGCTTCAGGAATCCTCTCGCCGATGAGGAAATAACTGAAACCGGGAGTCTGAGCAGTATAATACACGTGCGCTTCGTCTTCCTCACCCACATCTGTAGGCAATTCTGCCCAGGCAGTGATTTTCTGAGGAAGGAGCAGCTCTATGTAGCGGAACATGGCGATATTCTCTTTAGGCAATTCGTTTTCTTTCAGCCAGTCTTTTTCCACTACGAATTTAACTTCCGCATCTTTAATGGTTTCATATTTTAAAGAGGGGCTGGCGCTAATCTCCATAGTTTTATACGCTTTTCTCTTAAACTGGACTTCAACATCTTCAGGCGTATCTTTCCGCACTTCCAGCCACACCCCATTAACTAAATTATCTATCGTAACTTTAACTTCTTTCACTCCGATAGCGGTATTCTCTACTTCTACCGTCGCTATATCGCCGGGATTTAAAACCGCCCAAGTGGATTTTTTAAATTGACCGACTACTTTGCTGGAAGAGCCGCCGCCGCCTCCCCCGCCCCCGCTGCTGGAGCCGCCGGTCGATCCTTCGATCACAAATACACCATTTCCAGTCACGCTATTCCCAGAATAGTCAGTTGCAGTACAGGTGTTTGAAAGGAATGTTCCTGCTGTGCCGGCATTCAAGACCTGAAGGATAGTACCGTCGGGGAAAGAAACACTGCTCACGCCGCTAAGACCGTCCTCTGCGGAACAGCTGCACTGCACGTTCTGGCCGACAGTAGAAGTGTAGGGATTACAGCTGATAGTTACTAAAGGGGCGGTCAGATCCACAGTGAATGAAATGTTGATGGTGTTGTTAATGTTATCTACGGTATCATTTGCAAACACTATCGCTGAATGCAGCCCTTCCGGGAATACGGTTAAGTTGACTAACGCTCCCCAGTTCCCGCTGCGGTTTACTGCGGTTGCATTGAACGGCGTGGCATTGGTGTTGAACATGAATAATACGCTCTTGACGTAAGTCACGTTGTCAAGAATGGTGGCATTAAACATCTGCATTCCGAAACTGAAATTGGAACCATTGACCGGATTGACAAAAGTTCCATTCGGCGCAGTTAAATCAACGGTGA
>JBBSZV010000010.1:0-6545 GCA_038044525.1 Nanobdellota archaeon | reverse complement strand
TCTGTTTTGCTAACACTGACGCATAAACGTTAGCGTTTGCGTTTTTCAACTCTACCAACATCATTGCCGGCTTCTCCCTAAAGAAGACATCAAAGATGGGCTTATTATTTTTTGTCTTATTCAATTTTCACACCCCTAAACCTATCTATCAGCCCTCTGAAACATCAAGTTTCAGTCTTATATTTAAACATTTATCTATTTCAATAGATAGTTTGCAACACAACCCTTTATATAAACTTTTTGGAAGAGCGGCACTGTAGAGAAAATATTTCCTGATCTCCGCCCTGAAGCTTTGAAAAATATTCAAAGTCTCATATAGTCTTCACAAGAGAATACTTTTAATACTTTTTGTTCTGCCAGCGATGGATGGCTTCTGATCTTAAAGATTTTTTTCCCTATCCTGCGATCAGGCCGGGGCAGGAACAGTTGCTGCACGATTTAGACGCGGTCCTGCGTGAAGAGAAAATCCTTCTTGCCAATGCCCCGACCGGCTCGGGAAAAACTGCCGCCGCCCTCTCAGCCGCTTTGTTCCATGCTTTGAGCAAGAAGAAACGGGTTTTTTTTCTTACCAACCGGCATACCCAGCACGCCCTGGCTATCGACACTTTGAAACTCATCAAAAAAAAAGGGGTGAGTTTTTCTTCCGTGGATATGTTCGGCAAGCGCTGGATGTGCAGCCAGGATATCGCCGGCCTGTTCGGCAATGAATTCAATGAATTCTGCAAGGCGGTCGTGGAACGCGGCGAATGCGAGTTTTATAACAATTTCAAGGATAAGCAGCAATTGACCGTCGAAGGAAAAAAAGTTCTTCTGGATCTGGCTAAAGAAGGGCCTTTGCACAATTCCGAGATCATATCTTTTTCCCGCGAGCAGCGCATGTGCGGCTATGAGATCTCTCTCGCTTTGGCCAAAAAAGCGGATGTCTTTATCGGAGATTATTATTATCTCTTCAATCCTTTTATCCGCGGCAATCTTTTTGGAAAATTAGATGTGGAATTAAAAGACATCATCCTCATAGTTGATGAAGGGCATAATCTTCCGGCGCGGGTCACCGATATGGCCAGTTCTGCGCTGTCCGGCATTACGGTCAAGAATGCGGTGATGGAAGCCAAGAAGTTCAATTATAACGGCCTGCTCTTCTGGCTGCAGGAATTGATGCGCGTCCTGGAAGGATTTGGCAGTTTTGACGGGAAAGAAGAGATGAAACAGAAAATGATCGCTAAAAACGATTTTATATCTAAAATAACTTCTTTCGTCGGTTACGATGAATTTATCAATGAGTTGGAATTGGCGGCAGAGGAAGTGCGGAGGAAGCAGAAGAAAAGTTATCTGGGCGGGATAGCTGCGTTTCTGGAAGCATGGAAAGGTGACGATAAAGGTTTTGTGCGCATGATTGCCGAACGGGAAGGAAAAATGTCTCCTTTTTTAGAATTAAGTTACGCCTGTCTTGATCCGCGCCTGATCACGGAAGATATTTTCAAGAATGTTTATGCAGGTGTAGTAATGAGCGGAACTTTAAATCCTCTATCTATGTATAAGGACATTCTGGGGATAACGCGCAGTATAGAAAAGGAATATCCGTCATCCTTTCCTCCCGGAAATAAACTAAGCATGGTCATTCCTGAGACCAGCACTAAATTTAATTTGCGCGGCGATGCCATGTACAAGCGCATCGCCGAAATCTGTTCAGAGATATCTTCCTGCGTTCCTGGAAATCTGGCTTTCTTTTTTCCGTCCTATTCACTGCGTGATAAAATTGCGGAATTCATAGCGGTCGGCAAAAAGAGATTCTGGGAGCAAAAAGAAATGACAGTGGAAGACAAAGAATTATTTTTGATGAAATTCAAAGATGAGAAAGAGCGCGGGGGGATGCTGCTGGGCGTTACCGGGGCTAATTTTGCTGAAGGGGTCGATCTTCCTGGAGATCTATTGAACGGGGTGGTGGTGGTGGGGCTTCCCTTAGCCAGACCCGACCTGAAAACTAAAGAGACCATAAAGTATTACGAAGAAAAATTCGGCCGGGGCTGGGATTATGGATATATTTTTCCGGCGATGTCTAAATGCATACAATCAGCAGGAAGATGTATCCGCAGCGAAACCGATAAAGGGACAGTGATCTATCTGGACGAACGCTTTGCCTGGCAGAATTATTACAGCTGCCTGCCCAGCGAAGGATTGCGGGTGGTTAAGGACTATAAGAAGCTGCTGAAAGAATTTTTTGGAAAGAAGGATTAAAAAATATATCCTATTACTGGAGCTCGTGCTGTTAAAACCTATCTGCCCCCATGACTCTTAGCACCTGCTTTATTTCATCAATAGTTTGCTGCTGATGTCTTTTATCAGACATTCTAACAAAACGCAAAAGAAGATCGACCAGTTTTTCTTGATCCATGCACTTTAATTTAAATCCATCCGTGATAAAATAAAAACGAAAGCTCTCATACTTCAATTCTTTGATGACTATGCCTCCCACGGTTCCAAGAATTTTTCCTTTGTGAGGGGAAGATTCGAGCGACTTTAAACGTTCTAAAACTTCGACACTTTGTTGCTTAAACTTTTTATTAATCTCCTCAAATAGCGAAAGAGCAATTTCTACTTTTGCCATTCTTTCTTAGCTCTTCGTATCGCTTCATCTATAGGTATGGCATCTTCTGATGAGAGCAGGAATTCTCTTAATTGCTCTTTAACCGCTAGGTTGTACATGTTTCTAATTATATCTTCGTACGTATCTTCTTTCGTGCCAAACGTGCTGATGAGGCTTTTTGTTTCCTTGCTGATCTGGATTGTCGTTGCCATTCCATAACGGCTATAGCCGCTATAGTATATTAAATTTTTGGCATCTTTTTCTACTTTTCAGCAACCAGTATACAAAATAGTAACATTTATATATCTGTAGCGTTTTACTAGTAAATTGGCAAAAACACGTTTGCCGGATAACGATGCGAGCAGGGGCTCTACAGATAGTTCTACCACCCTCACCCCCTCTTAGAGCCCCTCTTTCCATCTTTTTTCTGACGGTTTTGATGGCAGAATTTAAAAATAGCAGCAGAACTACATCTGTATAATCATCGGGAGGGAACTTGCCATGACTTTAGAAACCATCACCGGAAACTTACGCGATGCTTACCGCCAGCTTCAGCCAGGCACTATGCTGCACGCTGATGAATTGATAAACGAACGCAGAGATAATTCGGAAGAATTGTGCGATCAATCTTTTTATACCGCTGACGGAGAAGTATACTTCCTTAAGGGTAAGAATAAAACTCCCACCTTAGCAATGACCCGAGAAGCTCACAATCCCGTTTTACAAAATATTGATGCTGCCTTTGAGCAGTTAATTAAGCATGAGCACAATTATCTTGTCCCGCAAGCTGATTTTAAACAGGCTCTTGCCGCTCCCGATACAACGCTGATTGCTCTGCCAGAACTGCGCCTCTCTGCAGGTAATCAAGAGTATGGCTATCTTCCAATCGGAACCGCTCCCGCGAAATATAAAAAATTAAACGCTGAAGAACGTACGTTCGCAGAACGTGTCTTTGGCCAGGGAAATGATTTTGTTCAGAACATGGCGATGCTGAAAAGTGCAGATATTAGTGAAACGAAAATATTTGTTCTTAATCCGAAATATGTGCAAGAGCACGCTTCCCAAGGAGCAGTTGCGCGGGCCTCTTGGCTTTACTATTTCGTTAACAGTTCCAATTTCGGCGCCAATGATCGTTTTATCGACATCCGTCTCCGCGTTCGTGGGGTACGTTTGGAAGCGCCCGCAGGGCGCGGCGCGCAAAATGGCGATCCTTACAGGATTGCAGCGTCAAATAGTTTTGCAATCTGCTATGATACCATCCTATCTGATCCTGAAAGTGCAGTTAAAGTTTTGAATGACGAAAGAGCGGCCGGTTTAGCCAAGCTTTTAGGAAGTTATTTATCTGCTAAAGGAAAATAATCTTAAAATTTTTTTTAAGTGGGTTTTTCTAAATCAGAAGCGGGTTCTCATCTCGGACAAGTTTCGTAAACAGTATCTGCAGTTAAAGTGAATTCCACTTCCGGCAGGTCCGGATGAGTAAGAACTTCGCTGGTCTCGCCTTCAGTCAAAGTGATGATCCTTTCGCTGATGATCTCTCCCGGTTTCTTTAAGATGATGTTGATGGGCACAATCGGAACTTCGCCCTTGCAATGCTGAGGCATTTCCAGCAGTTTCCATTCCAACGCTCCTGCAGCAGTATAACTCCCCCTTTTAGGTTTGATGCTGTAAGTCTCTCCGTCGCTGGTGAGCATGGTTACCGCATAATAGCTGCATAATTTAGTGCAGTCTCCTTCTCCTTTGTACAAAGATGCCAGCGTATGGCAGGATCCTTCCACACAATATTCTCCTGCCGGGCATTGATTATTGTCATTGCATACGCCGCCGGTCACCTGTCCCCGCCGCGCTTCAGTAGTATCACAGATAGTGGAATTGTCTACGTCTAAGCAGCAGGCATCTTCGGCAGGTGTCAAGATGTGCGGCGGGGTGCATTCAACAGCATAAGTGATCTCTCCGGCTTTTCCTCCTTCCACACCGCCGACCAATCTCTGGAATTCGATCGCTTTTCCCGCAGTTATGCCGCGCAGTAAAAATAAGATGCCGACGATCAGCAATAAGCTGACTACGGCCACGCCCATGATCTTCTTCGGGTCGTAAGCGATATTTGGCGCGGTTTTTCTTACCGCCGATATTTTTTCTCCGGCATTTTTTACTTCCGCAGTTCCAGCGCTTTTGTATTGCTGGTAATTCTTCCGGACGGTTTCTTTATACGCCCAATCGACATCCTGTTCCGACCATCCGACCTTGAGCAGTTTCTCTTTTATCTGCGGTAATTTTTGGCCCTGCCTGATGTGGGCGGTGATATAATTCAGGATGTCCGGGCTGGCGCCCTTTTTTTTCCTATTGACATAATAAAAAGTTCCTCCGCCTACGCCGGCCACTAACAGGATAAGCAATGCAGTAACCATGAAACTATTCAGGCGCTGGCGCTGCCCGAGCGTCTCCTGTACCGTAGTCAAGGTCTGCTGTGTCTTTTCCACACTTTCCTGCAGTCCTGCCAATCCCGTATTCATAGAAGTCTGCTGGGAAGAGAATTTACTGTCCAGATTGTCCTTGAGGAAATTAAGGTCGGTCTCCAGCGCGCCTAATTGGTCTTGGATAGTTTTGATGTCGCTGTTAGTTAAAGAAACGCTTGAAGTGACCTGTTCCAAGGTATTCTGCAGCAGGAGCAGATTTTCTTCCAGGGCAGTTACCTTTTCATCCGTAGTGGCTGTTTCTGCTGGTGCGGCTGGAGCAACAGCGGTGATATTGGCAGTTTCATTGGCTGCCGGTTCGGAAACCATCTGCTGGAAACAGGTGCCGGTATCATAGCTGCAGTAATAAACTTCTCCGTTATCGCTGAGCGATTCGCAGCCTAAAGAACAGGGATAGCCGGTATCTACATCGGCAAGAGCAGCGGCGCTGAATAAAATGACAAATACAATAACTAATAATGGTATCTTTTTCATCGTCCTCTTTTTAGCAGAGAAGTGCTTTCTAACTTTATATATTTTTGGTTTTTATACGTCTATTTTCAAATATCATTTTTTTTAGCAATATTTATATAGAGAAATAACCCGTTCTCGAAATATGCTTGACATCAAATCCGTCCGCGAAAATCCCGGGCTGGTGAAAGCTTCTGAAAAGAAACGCGGCCGGGACCCTTCGATAGTGGACGCAGTCCTGAAGCTGGATGAAGATTGGAAAAAAGAACTGAAGACCGTAGAAGAGCTCAAGCATCGGCGCAATGTCGTCTCTGAAGAGATCAACAAAGCCAAGAAAGAAAAAAAAGAGAAAGAAGCGGCCCTGAAAATCCAGGAGATGAAGAAAGTTGCGGAGCAGATCAAAGAGAAAGAGCGCAGCGCGGATGAGCTTCTGCATCAGAGGAATGGGGCGCTGAACAAGATCGGGAACGTGCTGGACCAGCAAGTCCCGCCCGGCAAAGATGAACATGACAATAAAGAATTGAGCAAATGGGGAAAGATGCCTAAATTTACTTTCCCGATCAAAGACCATATCGAATTGGGTTTGGAGCTGGACCTGATCGACTTGGAGACCGCTGCGGCAGTTTCCGGAGCAAGATTCTATTATCTCAAAAACGAAGCGGTGCTGCTGGATGCGGCTTTGCAGCGTTTTGCCATGGATACCTTGATGGAACACGGTTTTTCCCTGCATTGGCCGCCGTTCATGCTTAACCGAGCGGCGTTGGAAGGCGGGGTCAATCTCAATGAATTTGAGGATACTGTCTACAAGATCGACGGCGAAGATCTGTATCTCATCGGGACTTCTGAGCATCCGCTGCTGGCGTTAAAGAAAGATAAGATGCTGCAGGAGCAGGAATTGCCGCAGAAGATTGGCGGGGTGAGCACCTGTTTCCGCAAAGAGGCCGGGGCGCACGGAAAGGATACCAAAGGGATTTTCCGCGTGCACCAGTTCAACAAAGTGGAGCAGATAGTCATCTGCAAGCCGGAAGAATCCCCCAAAT
>JBBSZV010000009.1:0-4771 GCA_038044525.1 Nanobdellota archaeon | reverse complement strand
TCTTGTGTTGCTTTCGTATCCCCACTGCAAGCAGTGGGGTATACTCATCAACAATGAAAAACCACTCTTAAAATGCTAAACGACCCAGAAACCGAAACCTTGGATGTAGCTGATCTTTACAGGCAATACCGCGCATTAGTGCAAAGGATGCATCATAGTTTAACTCGAAATCAGCATACTGCTGAAGATCTAACCCAAGAAACTTTCGTAAAAGTAATCAGGTATATCCACATTTACGATGGAAGAGTTCCTTTTGAAGCCTGGCTTATCCGTATCGCCAGAAATACCGCCATCGATTATTTCAGAAAAAAGAAGGAATATCTTTCCGGCCATCCGCAGATGCGGACCAGCTTCTCCGAAGACGCCGAAGATTATGTTCGCGGGAGATTCGAAGCGCAGACGCCTGAAGACGAAGCAGTGCGCAGCGAGACGGGATCCCGATTGAGCTCTTTTCTTGCCGATTATCCTAATAAAACCGTGGATGTCTTGCTGCTGAACATGCCGGAGTTCCGGAAAAAGATATCAGCGAGCAGCTAGACCTTACTAAGAATGCGGTTAAAATAAGGCGCCATTATATCAGAAAACAGATTAAGCAATATCTTCAAGATGAACAATGAACCCGATGATGCAGTCATCTCTAAACTACAAGTTTTAGAAAGGGAAAGTATCGCACGGGGCATCCCCATCATCGGCTCTAAAAAAGGTTCTTGGCTGTTGCAGAAAGTACGGGAAACAAAACCGGCGCGGATACTGGAATTAGGGGCCGCTAATGGCTACAGCGGCTGCATCCTTGGAAGTGAAGGAGCTGAACTTACCACCATAGAAGTAAATGCCCTCATCGCTGATGAAGCAAGAAATAATTTTAAAAAATATGGAATTGACGCTAAAGTCTTAGTAGAAGATGCGGTAGATATGGTCCAGCGTTCAGCAAAAGAAAAGCAAGAATACTACGATATAATTTTTATCGATTTTGCCAAGAAAAAATACCTTGAGGTTTTAGAGGACTGCATAAAGTTAGTGCGGAAAGGCGGTTTAATCATCGCAGATAATATCGCCATGGAAGGATGCCAAGACTACCAACAAGCAGTGCTTAATCATCTCAGATTAAAGACCGAATTGATTCCCATCAGGGACGGGTTAAGCTGCAGTCAGAAGATTTAAAAAACACCGTCTTTCTTCTATCATCTAAGGACCCGTAGCCTAACCTGGATAGGGCGACAAGACTAAGTCTCGCCAAAGCCTCCTAAGCTGTAGGTTGTGAGTTCAAATCTCATCGGGTCCGTTTTTTTTGTAAAAAAGGTGGCCGGGATCTGCCTTTAATTAGCTTTTTTCATTACAAAAGACCTAACAGCTTAGGTTTTCGTTAAATTTATTAAATCCGGGGTTGTTTTTGATAGTCAAGATGGTAGAGGAAGCTAAAAAGGGTTTAATTGTTTTCCAAGATAGACAAATCCGTAGACTTTGGCTTGACAATGAATGGTTTTATTCTGTTACAGATATTATTGCAATTCTTACAGATAGCCAAGATGAGCTAGCTTACTGGAGAAAGCTTAAACAGAGGGAACCCCAACTCGTGACAATTTGTCACGGTTTGAAAATGCCGGCTGAAGATGGGGAATTGAGGGAATGGAGTAGTCTTGGTTTTAATTGGTGATAAACATGAATGAACATAATGCGTTGGTGGCATTTCAGGATAAACAAATTAGGAGAATTTGGCATAATAATGAATGGCATTTTTCGGTTATTGATGTAGTAAACGCTTTAGATGCAAGCACAATACCCAAAAGATACTGGTCCGATCTGAAAATTAAGCTTTCCCAAGAAGGATTTGAACCGTACGATAAAATCGTACAGTTGAAAATGCCGGCTGAGGATAGTAAATTAAGGCTAACAGACTGTGCTAATACTAAGAATATGTTCAGGATAATCCAATCCATCCCCTCAAAGAAAGCTGAACCATTTAAGCAATGGCTGGCTCAATTAGGCAAAGAGAGGATTGAAGAGATTGAAAACCCTGAACTTGCTCAAGATAGAGTGAAAGAGTATTACGAACTAAAAGGCTATCCTCAAGATTGGATTGACAAAAGGTTAAGGGGTATCGCTATAAGGCAAGACTTGACTGATGAGTGGAAGTCCAGAGGCGTTCAGGAAGAGAAAGATTTTGCAATTCTGACCAATGAAATATCAAAAGCAACATTCGGCAAGACGGTTGGAGAATATAAGCAGTTTAAAGGATTGAAGAAACCAAACCAAAATCTTAGAGATCACATGACTGATTGGGAACTGATTTTGACGATGGTGGGAGAAAAAGCGACAACAGACATCACTATCGCAAAAGATGCAAAAGGACTTCCGCAGCTAACGCATACTGCTAAAGAAGGCGGAGATATTGCTAAAAATACAAGAAAAGAACTGGAACAGAAAATAGGCAAGTCTATCGTTTCAAATAAGAACTATCAGCATTTAGAAGGGAAGAAAAAGAATAAATTTATTGGTGATGAGTAAAATACTCAACGCCGCCTCAGCCACTGTTTTAATTGCATCATAATGGCAAAGCGAAGTCTTCATCACCTCCCGGGATGAAGCAGTTCCACCAATAACCTTTTTATACTCCCTCTTCTCCCAGCGCCTTATGGCTTCAGTCCTAAACTATCTCACCGAAGGACCGAGAATTTTCCTGACCAGCTGGAAGAATCGTATCGCGCCAAAGAGATATGAAGGCACCGCAGATGAGATCTGCCACCAGATCATCAAAGACTGCTGGAACAAAAGGTATCTGCAGACTTCTACTGGCAATTTCGCCCAATTCTGGACCAGGGATTTTGGCTTATGCGCAAAATCGCTGCTGGACTTAGGCTATCAAAAAGAAGTGCACCACACCCTGCGTTATGCTCTTAATCATTTCAAGGAACACCAAAAGATAACAACTACTATCACGCCGGGAGGAAAGCCGTTCGATTTCCCCACTTATGCCGTCGACTCCCTGCCCTGGCTCGTTCACAGCATTAAAATATCCAAATTTCATTATTATCCCTACAAAGACTTCCTTAACAAGGAAATCAATAAATTATTCAAGATGGTAATAAATCTTCATACTGGGCTGGTAAAGCCTGAAACCAATTTTTCTTCCATAAAGGATTTTGCCGTAAGAAAAAGTTCCTGCTATGACAACTGCATGGTCGCATTGCTAGCCAAAGATCTGAAAGGGATGAGGCTAGATAACCCCTTTGTAAATTTTTCTTATCCGGAACTGATCAAGCGGCATTTCTGGAACGGAGAATATTTCAATGATGACTTAAGTTCAGATAAATATGTTGCCGGCGACGCAAATCTTTTCCCATTCGCCTTAGGAATTGTAACTGATAAAGAAATGATTGAATCCGCGTTGAATAAAGTGCACCAAGCCGGATTAGACGAACCGTTCCCTTTGAAATACACCGCCGGAAGGCAGCAGGTAAATTTCATCTGGCAGGAATTTTTCCTCCGCAACTATGAAAGTAACGCGGTCTGGATGCATATGGGCCCCTTGTATGTCAAACTGCTGCAGCAAGTAGATAAAGAGCGCGCCAAGACGTATAAAGAGAAATATCGGCAGTTGATCGAACAGCATAAGAATTTCTTGGAAGTGTTTGATGATAAAGGAAAACCGTTCAACACCCCATTTTACCATTGCGATTCAGGGATGCTCTGGGCGGCTAATTATCTGACGTTGTGATTATTATGGCTAGAACAGATAGTATTTGGTGTTATGAAAAAGATCTTTCTGATAGATATGGGTCTTTAGAAAAAAACAGACCATTAGAAGATTCAAAAGTTTCAGAAAAAATACGGTGCTTCTTTTTTAATGATATGAATCAACTCCCTAATTTTAAGAATATTTACTCTAGTAGTTCAGATACGACTATTGATTTTAATGACAATGGCCCGAAATATGCACGGGGATTTTTGGTTAATAAAAGCCCAGAAGTAGAAAGGCTTGAAGAAGAAGCGGCTCTTGCTACACAGCAAGGGACTAAAAAAGCAGTAATAAAAAAAAGAGAAATTGCAAACTTATTGGAACGTAAAAGTGATCAGTTAGCTCATAAACTTATTGGAGAGGAAGATATTACTAAACTATTTTTTGAGATAACCGCTCGTTTGTATCGTGAAAAAGAAACCTACGCCCCTAAATCTGAAGAGACAGAAAGTTACCGGGTCACAAACGAAGATGTTCTCGATCTTTGTGATCACCTGGAAGCATTCAACCCTTCAGGAGATTATAGGCTTGATCTGACTAAACAGATCATCAATGATGGCAACCTTTGGGTGTCAAATGGAAGATTGGATACTGTAAGGAGTTTAGTTAGAAAATTAACAAGGCCAGTTCCTGAAGACCAACTTGAAGAAATGATTAAAAAACCATTAAGAAAAGACATTCTAAAAGCACTTAAGGAAGATAAATTAAAAGAAGCCAGCAATTATCTATCCTTGCTCTTTGGATCGACACCTGCAATTTTTACATACAATGAACCAGCTTTGAACGAAATATTATTGCCATCTGTGGATAAACTTTCAAAGGAGAAGAAGTTATATGAACCGCTAGCATTAGCAGTGGCGTTATTCTTAGTGGGAGCCCCGAAACCCCTTCTTACTGAAGTACGCAATAAATTTAAAAAACTAAATTCTGTATGGGATCTTCGAGCTGAAAAGTGGGTGATCCGTGAAGCATTGCGTTAAACCTATAATTACGGCAGTAAGTAATTAATACTTTTGTGCTGAAACTTTTGTTTAT
>JBBSZV010000008.1:0-28136 GCA_038044525.1 Nanobdellota archaeon | reverse complement strand
ATCGTATTTCTGCGCAGAAATGAAGTATTTTCTTCATTTCTTGCGGGTGGCTTTCTGGACAGACCTTGGAATCATTAAACTATAAGAAATAAAATATGGGGCCAGTGGGATTTGAACCCACGACGTCATGGTTTCGTAGTAAATCATCACTCTTCAGCCATGTGTTCTCCCAGTCTGAACTATGGCCCCTTAGATAAGCCTAATTTAAGAGTTAATTTATAATGTTTTTGGTGTGTCTTAGATAAAGATTGCTGACTATTCTAACCTCTAAAGGACTACAAACTTATTTAAACTATAACAAAACCTTAATTTTTTTGGTATGGATCCAGACCTGCATAAAGCCGTATTTCTTGACAAAGATGGGACTTTGGTCGATAATTCTGGATACCCTGAGGTCATCCCTACCGACAAGCTCTTGGCTGAAGAAGTTATCGATGGATTGCGATACCTGCAGCAGAAAGGATACCGGCTGTTCATCGTCTCAAACCAATCCTGGATCTCCAAGGGAAGATTATCGCAGCAGCAGGTAGAAAAGGTATTTCAGGATCTTCTTGAGCAGCTGAAGAGCCATCAGGTGGTCATCTCCAGGTATTATTACTGTCCGCATAAAAAAGCGGATGATTGCGAGTGCAGGAAACCAAAAACCAAGCTTATCGAGCTGGCCGCAAAAGAACATTCGCTTAACTTGGGGCAATCTTTTTTTATAGGGGATATGGAAACGGACATCGCCGCCGGCAAAAACAGCGGCATGAAAGCAATCTTAGTCAAAACCGGGATGGGAAAGAACTACAACAGTGAGGTAAAACCGGATTTCGTGATCAAAAATATAAATCATATAAAAGAGGTGGTGTAGATGCAGAACTTAAACTGCTTATACCGTAAACGTGCTTTGCATGATAGTGCTGGCGAAAAAGTTGAAGAGCAGCATGACGATGGCGGCTATCGCGCAGTACAGGAGCGTGCTGCTAATTAGGTTCTTTCCCAAGGCGTATCGTTCCCCTAATTTATCTGCGCCGTTCTCGATGCCGTTGCTTAGGATAGTCAAAACATATCCTATCTGTACCACATAAATGCCCACGATTATCTGGAAATGGAAAGTAGGTATGCCTATCCCGAATATGGTCAATAAGCCGCCGAAGCCGGCCGCTCCCCCGGAAGATTCCTGCGCCGCGGAAAAAGCTCCCAGCTGCGCGCTTAATTTAGTCAGGATGGTGGAGATCATGGAAGTGATGCCGATGACGATCCCGGCGATAGCCGGTGTAAGGAACTTGATCTGCGATTTCATAGAAGAGATTATGTCCGCCATCAGATCCTGCAGCCGTTCTTCCACGCGGTGGATCTCTTTGATGTAGCGGGACATGGACAACAAGGCTTGGGCGGCGATCCGCGGCCCTTTCCGGACGCTCTCGACCAAGACTTTCATGGAAGATTCGATGACATTGGAAGGGAAGGTCACTACTGCGCCGACTTTAGGATCAAACAAGGACTGTTCCAGCCCCATGCCCAGCTTGGTGATATTTTTTTCTGCCAGAGCGAAAAAATCACCGGAGACTGTCCCGCGCATATTTTCAGCTACTCTGGCGAAAGCTATCTCCGCCGGAATCCCGTCGCCTAACCGGTTGCCCAGCTGGAATAATGCTGAAGAAAATTCATCTTCCAGCTCTCTGGTCCTTTGACGGATCTTGATGACGTTTTTTGAACGCAGGGCAAAAAATAATCCGATGGAAACGCCGAAACCAAGCACCACCACTAAAGATAAGATCGAAGAGCCGATGCCGTAAGGGCCTATTTTTTCTTCGTCAGTGCAGGCCAGGCCCAACTCGGGAGGACAGACATAATCCAGCATCTTCAGATTATTGTTCTGGTCAAAAGCGAAATCTCCTGCGCCGAAAGAATGCATGATCAACGGGCTGAAACCTATCAGCAGGCCGGTTATAAAAAGCATCAGGCAGAAATAAAGCGGATTTACCCAGACCGTCATGTTTTTGCTGATCGAGAGCGCTACATTCCTAAATTTCTGTAATCCCGGTTTTTCTCCGATGTCGACTGCCCCGTAACCTGCCGGCCTTTTGGACAAGATTATCTTTCCTAAATAATAAACGCCGATGGGAAGGCTTACGTTATACAGCACCGAGATATAGATCGCGGACACGAAAGGGCTGGAACCTTCCCCGCTGCTCATGAAGCTTACCACCAAGGGCAGGATGACCAATCCCAAGATGGGTAAGATTATCCCCAGCATATGGAGCATGGTGATAGGAGACTTAAGCGAATGTGCATAGTGAAGCATGGTTTCGTAAGTTCCGGTAAGAATGACGTCCAGCGCTTTGTCTAATAAAGCTAACCGCCTTTCTTCCGACGATTCAAACAATGAAGATTCGATCAGATGGAATGATTCCACGAATTCCTTGTCCCATTCTTTCCACACCTGCAGGTAAGCGTCGGCAGAATCACGGATAGTGCTGTACCGCTCCGTTTCCACGTCCCAAAGAATTTTTCTGAAATCCAGCGACAGGGGCGGTTCAAGATGGTCGGCAGCGAATTCTATGGCTCTTTCTAAATTGGACGTGTGCCGCATATAAGTGACTATGTAAAAGATGCTTTGGACCATCTGGTTGGACGCTTTCATCCGCCAGGTATTGGCCATAAAATCAGGAACGCGCTGCAGCGCCGGAATCATCAGCAGCCCGGCCATCAGGAAAAATACTAAAAAGAAAAACATGCCGAATATCCCGAACGTGATCAAAGAACCGGCCACGATGGTCACCAGCGGAAATAGGAATGAAAAGGCTATGACGCCGGAAGGCCGGACATTCAAATGACAAAGATCAAGATTTTTCTGCATGGCCGCCGCTTTCTGCTGATCTACTGAAAGTTTGAACAGGTTATCGGCAAAATTGCATGATTTTTCATACAACGAATAATGAGCGGGGTAAAGTTCCTGTTTAAAATCAGCATACTCTTTGGTGGTTATTTTAGGAATAAGAGAAGAACTGCCAAATTCGTTGGCGACCCGGCTCTTATATTTTTCCAATAAATCCTGATATTCTTTCTGATCCATCCAACACCATGAAAGTTATATTTTCAGCAACTCAGTCCTACAAATATTTGCTGCTTTTCTGTAAGTAAAAGAATTGAGGTTTAAAAAGATTTGGTGGTTATGGGTATCCTGATTTTACTAGCTCCTGGAAGGGCTTACTTTTTGCGTAACGCCGGCTACCTGCGGCTTGCGCAAACTTTCAAAGCCGATGTCAATCTCTTCATCCGTCCATCCGGTATTATGTTTTAAAATTTCACGGACATCCCAGTCTGACGTGCCCATCTGTTTCTCTTTCCTGATCCACTCTTTCAGCTCGTTGATATTATAAGCTACTTTTTTAGGCTTGAAATGATACCATCCCAATATGACTAAAACCGCAAGCACTACCGCAATCAAAATCCCAATAATTACATTTCCGTAGCTTTCCCATAAATTAGCGAATGATTCTTTCTTAGGTGCTTGAGTAGTCCCGGTAAATGGCGGCGGCAGCTGGAACGATATTCTGTCCGGCTCAGGTCCTGGCGGAATCATCACCGCGCATCCTTTCTGCAATGCCGGTTGATAAGTTTCGGTTTCACAGAAATGTTCGTCATAACATGCCCGGCTCTGAGTTCCAGCCCGGCATTCAGACCATAATGAGCAAACCCAAGATTCCTGACAGGCAGCACAGGGGCGGGTTTCCAATTTATTTGATTTACAATGATTTCTATCCGTGCAAGACCTTTTTTGCAGCTTATCGGGGCCGCAGAAAGACCAGACCGAACAATCCCATTTAGATATACATTCTTCCTGCCCACCACCACCAGTCTCATTTTCTTCGGCAGGCGCGGAACCAAGGCATCCGGGAGCATCCACGCAGAAGTTATCCTGCGCTGCCCCATTGCTGCAGGATGCAGTTACAGAATATTTTCCATCTACAGAATCAGATAAGGTGCTGTATGAAGTCTGCCAATTGCCCTGCCCGCTTTTAATGTCTGCCAACATGCCGCCGGGATTAAGAAATTTGACTATCGAAGTTCCTTGGCAATCGCTGATGGTTACGGCAACAGTTTCACCGCTGCTGTACTCGTTCTTGGAAGTAGAAACTTCAACCGCAGCAACTAGTGAAATTGATATTAAAAAAAGTACAGTAAAGAGGATGATTCTTTTCATCTTTCATTCCTTCAAATCTCCCACAGAGATTTTTTAACTTATTCATATGATTTCTGCAGCTGCCCGAACACAGTCGGGTTCTGTTCTACATCATATACAATCACTGATTTGCTCTTGACATTTGTCATCGGATAATTGACGGTAGCTAAATAAGTCGTACCCAGCGCTAAACCTGTTTCTATCTTTTCAGATTTTATGGAAAGCACTTTGTTGTTCTGTCCGTACAATACCGTATAAACAGTTATTTCAGTGCTGAATGATACAGTAGGAGTAACTTTAGTAGCGACCAGAGCAGGAACTTCGGTATCTGCATCGGTTAAAGTTATTTTTGTGCCTTGGACGATCAGCGGCTGGATAAGTTGAGCGCTACACACGCCCGCTTCACAGAATTCATTAACTGCACAACTTACGGGTGTATTATAGCCTGATCCATCAGACTTGCATTGTTTTTTTGCATTCAACCCTTCGCAAGACCATTGGTTAGGTGAACATATCTGCTGCTGTTCTGTCTGACAAGTTGCAGAACAGCCGTCTCCATTCACGACATTACCGTCATCGCATTGCTCGTTAGAATTTACAACACCATTGCCGCAGACAACCCGACAAGCTCCACCTTGGCAAGTTGATCCTGAAGGGCAGGTTAAACTTTGTTCATCGGGTAAATTGTTAAGGCAGTACCATTCTTGGACATAACCGTCACCTTCACAGGCATCATCAAATTGTTGACTGGGAAAACCCCCAGTAACTATGCCTTTTGCAGAAGGATTTAATCCCCCATCACTATCAATACATTGAACTTGCAGTTCTGTCTGGCAGGTAGATGAACAGCCGTCGCCATTCACGACATTACCATCATCGCATTGTTCCGTAGTTTCATCTACAATGCCATCGCCGCAGACAAGTGCCAGATTTACTTCAACGGTGAACGGACTTTGGACGTCGAGAGCGATAGGTTCTTTAGTCGGTTTTTTAACTTCAAAACCGCGTACAAAATTAAATTCATACGAACCTACACTCGTGCCTGGAAAAACAAGATTAGCGATATTGATTTCTCCGGATACCGGGCTGTTAGTTATAGCTACATATTTGACTGTTTTCTGAGCTATATCACAAGAAATACTTTTGACCGGCCAATTTAACAGATCTAAGGGTTGAGGACAGATAAACTCGGAAGGAAAAGTTAATTCAAAAGATATTGCTGCTGCGGGTTGATTTCCTACATTAGCTTTGACTGCTACTGTAAAAGGCTGCCCTTCCACCGCCGGCGAGGGCAAGCTTGCTCCGGCAGTATTCGCTCCGCCGGTATAAAATGCTTTTCCCACCAACCGATCAGAAAATAGTAATAATAAAGTCAGCGCAACAACCGCGACTATGGTGATGACCGCTATGATGAAAGGCTTGCTGGCCTGTCCGGCGTTAGCGATCGGATGGGCTTCGTTAGTATGCGGCGGCAAGGATTTGTACACTTTTTGAGTTTTTCTTTTCATTGCTGCTTCCTCATTAATTTATCGCGCCTTAAACCAGGTATCCAATGCCGTGAATATGTCTAATACTACATCGACATTCTCTTGCTCCCCATTGATCGCATCTACTACCCCTTGTAGCAGGCTCTTGTCGGTGCTGCCAAAACCAGCGGCGGTTTTACAAAATAATTCATCGGTAGGAGTTAACCCTAATACTGCAGATACGCACGCATTATTGACGCAAACTTGACCTAAACCCGGACCGCAAACGCCGCAGTTTATCAGACCACCGCAGCCGTCATCTACTGCGCCGCAGACCGCCGATGGACCGCAGTCCAGCTTTGGCACGCAAAAGGAATTTCCAGCAAGTATTAAAGTGTAAAAACCGGCCTGCCCAGATTTATCTAACCCATATGAAGCTAATGAATCAGATTGCATATTTACCTGAAATGTACCGGAAGTTAAGGCTTGTCCCGGCGTTAAAGCTTTAGGATTCTGCATTTTTATCCTGCCTAAATACATCTTTGCTCCGGGAGTTATTTGTACTGGCGAATCATAATTGCTATCCAGTATTAAATAGGCATAAGAGCTGCCGCTGGACAAATCAAAATCACTAAAAGGAGCATGAAACTCTGAAGAAGCCATAAATTTGGCCACGCTGATGTCAGAAGTAATTAATTTAAGCTTAGCAGAAACTAGCTGCGTATGCGTTGCAGAAGTCAGATAAACATCCACCCAGAATTGTGGTGTGCTAGCATCCTTTACTTCCAATTCTACCAATAATTCGTCTGGATCGGTGAGAGTTCGCAAAGTTAAAGTATCCTCAGTAGGGGTAGTTAGCGGAGGCAGATTATTGATAGTTAAAACCCCAAACACGCTGAAACTCATCAGAACCGTTATAATGACTCCTAAGACTATTGCTTTTTTCATATCAAAACACCGCCGCATAGAATATCATGATTTTTAATATTATAATTAGTAAAAAGCCCACCTTCAACAATTTTAACACCAAACATTTTTATTATACACTCTTTTTTAACAAGTACATTTTATGGATTTATATATTTTCCGCTTAAGAGCCGCCTTCCTCCGGGAAATTATTGCGCTGCAAACCACGCATTTAATGCTGCGAATATGTCTAAGACAGCATCAATTTTGTTTTCCGGATTATTTTTTATTGCATTTATGACTCCTTGGAGCAGATTGATGTCGTTGCTGTTTTGGATGCCGACGGCTGCCTGACATATAGTTTGTTGCTGTTCATTCTGACAGGCAGATGAACAGCCGTCGCCAGAAACTTGGTTGCCGTCATCGCATTGTTCGTTAGTTTCATCTACAATGCCATCGCCGCAGACCGGCAGGTCAACTACATCGATCATCCCGCCGGTTTCAGTCTGGCAGGCAGATGAACAGCCATCTCCACTTACGGTATTACCATCATCACAGGTCTCGTATTCTTCCCAGATACCATTACCACATGCTGCCGGCTGCTGTTGCTGTGCCGCCACGACAGTCACCTGCCCGTTCTCAAGAATAGTTATCACCGCCGGATCACTTTGAAGAAGCGCTTTGGTAAGAGTCAAAGGCGCAACTCCAGTAGATAGAGTGTTGAAAGTTAATGTTGCAATATCCTTGCTCCCGCTAAAAGGGTGCAGGAAATCGTATCCTTGTAATTTAATAGTATTCCCCACTACTTCCTTAACCGGAAATGACCATTCCGGCCTTTGGATGACGATATCATTCGGAGTTATCGATAACTTGTTGCTGTCAAAAGTCAATTCAACATCAACGGTATATACATTAGTCTGCCCCGGATTGGCGCCAAGAGTCAAAGATACTGGAGTTCCAACCTCAACTTCCCTTACTGCCGGGCTGACCCAGGCATGACCTTCATCTCCTATGCTTACTGCTATTGAAAATGAGCAAATGATAGTCAAGGCAAATAATAAAGTAATTAGTTTTCTCATCTTATTGACCTCCACACTGTAAATCAACATTAGGGCCTATCTGGGCTATGTCTGCAAGATTTACACAGCCGTCAGCGTTAGTGTCTCCCTGTTCGGCAGTTTTCAGCGCAAAATTCCCGCCTGAAAAACAACTCAGATCAACATTTGGGCCAATATTAGCTATGTCCGGAAGACCTACGCAACCATCGCTGGTAACGTCGCCGACTAAACAACCTGCAAGAGTTCCGCTGCTGTAAACATTTCCGGCCACGCCAAGGCAATTGGCAGGCTCAAGATTATCAGCCACGCCGTCTCCGTCAGTATCCCATCCGTCTTCAATCAGGCAGGCAGATGAACAGCCGTCGCCAGAAACTTGGTTGCTGTCATCGCATTGTTCAGTAGTTCCATCAATAATGCCATCGCCGCAGACCGGCAGGTCAACTACATCGATCATCCCGCCGGTTTCAGTCTGGCAGGCAGATGAACAGCCGTCTCCATTCACGACATTTCCATCATCACATTCTTCAGTTTCATCAACAACTCCATCACCGCAAACGGGAATATTTTGAATCTCACAATAAGCTGAACAGCCATCATTATCTTTAATATTCCCGTCATCACATTGTTCCGGACTTACTGTAACGCCGTCACCGCAGAGATTCTGCTGGACTTGTTCCATTTGGCAAACTGCTGAACAGCCATCATTATCTTTAATATTCCCGTCATCGCACTGCTCACCAACTTCTAAAACACTGTTGCCGCAGACAGCAACTACCTGCTCAGTACATTGAGAAGTATCAAAAGTGCAATCCGGTTTACAGGATAAACTGCCACCATCAAATCCTAAGGTGATACAGCCTACTCCCAGAGGCATTGCAATTTTATCACATTCTTCGTTTCCTTCCTTGATGTTATTTCCACAGCTAACCAGCTCAGTTACACAAATACTGGAACAACCGTCTCCACTAACACTATTACCGTCATCGCAAGTTTCATCGGATTCAACTATGCTGTTACCACAGACAACCTGCGGCACACATTTCCCGTAAGTTCCGGCGTTATATAATTTTGCAACAGAAGCAGAGATGCCAGTATTATATATTGAAACTTCATCAATCCTTGTTATTGGGACATGGGCGGCTCCAACTCTTACGACGGGGTTATCAAAAGAAACCAGTTTTCCGTTTAAATACATCAACCCGGAATCTTGCAGGACCCCATTTACATAAAACCTAACCGCGCTCCCGGTAAAAACTCCAACTAAATGGGTCCATTCTTTTAAAGGCAAAGTATTTTTACTAACAATGTTGACGGATGTACCATCTGAAAAATCAACATTTAATTGAACTTTGTCTTGGTTTTGACTATCACCTGACTTGAACTGAATCCCCCCCGCCCGTAAAAAATCAAATTTATTTGGCAAGATTCCAGTATTATATATCCATGCTTCCACAGACATCCTGCTGGCAAGACCTTCTGCCGTAAAATCAATTACGCTTGGCGCAACATAAGCATAATCATCAACACCATCAAAAGCTAATGAATTACCAACATTACCTACAGCATAAGTTGCTCCGCCATATCGCTGCAAATCTACATTTCCAATTGAATCCTCAGTATTCTGTTCTCCTCTCCACCAATGCAATAAACCGGCAGGCGCTGCTGTGCATGAAGGAGTTATCTGCGTCACTACAAGAGTCTTAGAAGGCTGCTCGATAGCTTTCCCGGCAAGCTTATCGGCATTAAGCAATAATAATGCCAATCCGATGACCGCAACTACGGCAATCACGATGATTATGAACGGCTTGCTCTTATAGAAAACTGGAGCTTTAGAACTATTTTGAGAAAGCATCCCTCTGGAAGAACTCTTAACCGTCACCGCAGATTTTACCGGCATCATCTATCACCATCAAACTCTTTTAGCTTTAGAAGATGTTTTTTCTTTATATACCTTCCGATTGATGAGGATAAAATAAAACCCCAAAAAGCAGTAACCTTTATAAATAATTAACAATAGTTAAGAAAAGGGATAATATGCAGAAAATAGACCTGAACATCGACCGTGAATTGTATGATAAAGCAGATCAGCATAAAGCCAGATATATCGCTAAACCAGGCCTAAATGCAGAGATCGTAAGCCTCATCTCCAAAACCAAAAACGAACCAGAATGGATGCTGAAAAAAAGACTGAAAGCTTTAGAACTGTTCAACCAAACGCCCGCACCGACTTGGGGGCCAGACTTATCCGGCTTAAACATCAATGAGATCATCTTCTTTGTTGAACCGAATGCAAAAGAAACCGACAAGTGGGAAGAACTACCGGAAGAAATCAGAAAGACATTTGATCGATTAGGCATCCCTGAAGCAGAAAAAAAAGCTCTGGGGGGAGTCGGAGGCCAATATGATTCGCAAGTGGTATATCACCGCATCATGAAAGAGTTGAAAGACCAAGGAGTGATATTTGAGAACATGGATACGGCAGTGCAAAAATATCCCGATTTGATAAAAAAATATTTTATGACTTCCTGTATCCCCATCAACGACCATAAATTCATCATGCTCCATGCCGCAGTATGGAGCGGGGGAACTTTCATCTATATACCGAAGGGCGTAAAAGTAAAACTTCCCCTGCAGGCATATTTCCGCATGAATGAGCAGCGCGGCGGACAGTTTGAACATACCTTAATCATCGTCGATGAAGGAGCAGAACTGCATTATATCGAAGGGTGTTCCTCGCCCAGATACAGCAAAAAATCCTTACACGCGGGAGGCGTGGAAATTTTTGTAAAAGAGGGGGCGAAAGTCCGTTATACCAGCATAGAAAATTGGAGCAAGAATGTTTACAATCTGAACACAAAACGTGCGCTGGTGGAAAAAGACGGAACTATGGCCTGGGTATCTGGAAACATGGGCGGCTGTGTGACTATGCTCTACCCCTGTTCAGTACTGCTGGGAGAAGGGGCAAGGACCGATAACCTTAGCATAGCTTTTGCCGGTAAAGGACAAATCCAAGATATCGGCGCAAAAGCTATCCACGCTGCTCCCAACACCCGTTCGATCATCCGCTCGAAGAGCATGTGCAGAGACGGCGGAATTTCTAATTACAGGGGCTTAGTGAGAATTTTACCGAAAGCGAAAGGCGCCGTAACCAGCGTAGTATGTGATGGTTTGATCCTTGATGAACTGTCTGTTTCCAATACCATCCCGTCATTAAAAATAGAGAACAATCAGGTCGATGCTGCGCATGAAGCGAAAGTGGGAAAAATAAATGAAGAAGCTGTTTTTTACTTGCAAAGCCGGGGTTTATCTGAAGAAGCCGCCATGAAATTGATGGTTTCCGGGTTTATCGAACCGATTCTTAAGGAACTGCCGCTGGAATATGCCATAGAATTAAACAAATTGATTGAGTTGGAAATGGAGAAGACAGTATGAGAGAAGGCAGTATGAAAGAAGATTTCCCAATACTGAAAAACGGATTGATCTATTTAGATAATAGTGCGACTGCCCAGAAACCAACAAAAGTAATTGAAGCTGTAAAAGAATATTACGAAAACGATAATGCCAATGTGCACCGCGGGATTTACAGGTTAGCGCAAAAATCTACCATGCTTTACGAAAAAGCACATGAAGCTGCTGCGAAATTCATCGGCGCAGAATTTGAAGAGATAATTTTCACCAAAGGAACTACCGAAGGATTGAACCTGCTGGCGTATTCTTTAGGAAAAAACCTGAACGCAGGAGACGAAATAGTGTTGACGGAGATGGAACATCACAGCAATATCGTCCCCTGGCAGCAAATCGCAAAAGAACGGGAAGCAACAGTAAAGTTTATCCCCATCACCAAAGAGTACAGATTAGATCTGGCTAAAGCGCAAGAACTTATTACCGCCAAAACTAAAATAGTTTCTGTCGCGCATATGTCAAATGTATTGGGGACCATCAACCCAGTTAAAGAATTGGCCGCAATGGCGCATAAGGTCGGCGCAATAATCATATTAGACGCTGCGCAGTCAGTCCCCCACCTGAAAATAAACGTCAAAGAACTGGATTGCGATTTCCTGGTGTTTTCCGGGCACAAAATGTGCGGGCCGGCAGGCATCGGTGTCTTATACGGCAAGAAAGAATTGCTGGAAAAGATGGAGCCTTTTCAATTCGGCGGCGGAATGATAAATGAAGTTACTTTTGAAAAATCAACCTGGAACCAGCTGCCGTGGAAATTTGAAGCGGGAACCCCTAACCTGGCCGGCGCAGCAGGATTGATGGCAGCAATCGAATATTTACAAAATATCGGAATGGAAAATATATCTGCTCACGGCCAAGAATTGGCAAAATACGCTTTGGAAAGATTGTCTGTAATTCCCGGCCTAACTATTATTGGCCCAGCCGATATTAAAAACAGGGGGCCGATCATTTCATTCATCATCGACGGAATGCATCCGCATGATGTGAATGAATTGCTTGATAAGGAAAACATTGCAGTCAGGGGGGGATTCCTTTGCACCATGCCGCTGTTTTCAGTTCTTGGCAGGAATGGAGCGACCCGTGTATCACCCTATATTTACAATGATTTAAATGATGTTGATAAACTGATTACTGCAACACTAAAAATAATTGAACTGAACAAAGCTAAAACCGAAAGTTTAGTTGATCTCCAGACAGTAAATGACGAAATTATCATAGCGTTGACTGAAGAAGAGGAGTTATGTAAAGAAAACATAATCGATCATTACAAATCTCCTAAAAATAAGGGAGAGATGGAAAAATACACACTTAAACAAAAACAAGTAAATCCGTTATGCGGGGATCAAATAACTGTTTATTTAAAATTAGAAAATGATAAAATCATCGGCGCCACATTTACCGGCAGCGGATGCGCAATAAGCCAGGCTTCAGTGTCAATGCTGTTAGAAACAATTAAAGGGAAAGAAGTTGAAGACATAAAATCAATTGGCGAAAAGCAGGTATTAGATCTGTTAGGCATCCCTATCAGCCCCACTAGGGTTAAATGCGCATTGCTATCGCTTAAGACCTTACATCGTGCCCTGCTGGAGAACGATACCCATGAATAAATTAGAAATCATAGGTTTACATGTAGAAACCGAAGGGAAAGAGATCATTAAAGGGATAACCATCACGTTTTATCCGGGAAAAGTTCATGCCCTGATGGGGCCGAACGGCGCCGGAAAATCAACTTTGGCTAATGCCATAATGGGGCATCCGAAATATAAGATTACGGCTGGAAAAATACTGTTGGATAACGAAGAGGTCACTTATGCAAAACCGGAAGTGCGGGCGCAGAAGGGGCTGTTTTTGTCGTTTCAGTATCCTGCTGAAATTTCCGGCGTTACCATCAGCAGCTTTCTGCGAACCGCGGCGAACAGCCTGCGGGAGAAAAAGGGGCTGGCGCCGTATTCAGTAGTTGATTTCCATAGATTGCTGAAAGAAAAGATGGCGGAATTGAACATCGATGTTTCTTTCTGCAAGCGCTATCTGAATCAAGGATTTTCCGGAGGAGAGAAGAAGCGCATGGAAATGCTGCAGATGCTGATGTTAGGACCGAAGTACGCCATGATGGACGAAACCGATTCCGGCCTGGACATAGACGCCATAAAAACGGTTGCAGATGGCATCGAAAAAATCCGCAGAGAATCTGATGCCAGCATCATTGTCATCACGCATTATAACAGATTTTTGCAGCATCTGAAGCCTGATGCGGTAAGTGTCCTGCATGACGGGAAAATTGTAAAAACCGGCGGTTATGAAGTGGCGCAGCAGATTGAAAAACAGGGGTTTGATGAAATCATAAAAAACGGAGATAACTGAAAATGGAACTGACTAAAGAACTGTTGATCGAAAACGTCTTCAAGAAATACAAAGATCCGGAGCTGGACATAGATGTCTGGACGCTGGGACTGATATACGAAGTAAAAGTAGACGGCAGGCATGTGAAAATAGTGCTGACTTTCACTTCGCCGCTATGCCCGTTCGGGCCGCAGATGGTGGATGATTTGAAAAAACTGATACTTGACCTGCAGGCAGAGACCATAGATATCGAGATTACTTTCACGCCGCTGTGGAAACCATCAGACGAACTGCGGGAGATGCTGGGGGTATAAGAGAAGAAAAATGATTTACTTAGACTACGCGGCTGCAACGCCGGTAAGGAAAGAAGTTAAAAAGGCAATGGACGAAGCAGAGAACTATTTCGCTAATCCCGGCAGCATGCATGATGAAGGAAATAAAGCAAAGGAATCATTGGAAATTTCCCGGGAGAAAATCAGAAAAACTATCAAGGCACGAGATGACGATAAAGTTATTTTTACTTCCAGCGGAACCGAAAGCGTTAATCTGGCGATCAAGGAGGTTGCTTCTGCTTACCGGGAAAAAGGGAAGCATATAATCACCAGCAAAATTGAGCATAAAGCAGTTTTAGAAACCTGCAAATATTTAGAGAAAGAAGGATTTTCCGTGACGTATCTTGATGTCGATGGTTACGGAAGAATAAACCCAAAAGATGTAGAGAAAGCGATTACCAAAAAAACGATTTTAATTTCTATCATGTATGCCAACAATGAAGTGGGGACCATCCAGCCAGTGGAAGAAATCGCAGTCATCGCCGAAAAAAATAAAGTTTTGTTCCACACCGATGCCTGCCAGGCAGGTTATCTGGATCTGGATGTCCGAAAACTGGGCGTCGATCTGTTGACCCTGAACAGCAATAAGATATACGGGCCTAAAGGGGCCGGACTGCTTTATGTAAGAGAAGGAGTAGACATTCGACCGCTGATTCACGGAGGCGGACAAGAGTTTGGATTGCGTTCAGGAACAGAAAATGTTTCGGCTATCGCCGGTTTTGCCAGAGCATTGGAATTGGCAGGACCAGAAAAAGTAAAAGAAAATGCGCGATTGCAGAGACTGAGGGATCATTTCATCGCAGAAGTGCAGAAAAAAATCAATGGAACTTTTCTTAACGGCCACCCTTCAGAACGATTGCCAAACAATGCGCATATTTCTTTTGAAGGCGTGGATGCTGAAACGGCATTGGCATCTCTCAATGGACGAGGAATTTATGCCTCTGCAGGAAGCGCCTGCACCGCAAATGAGATTAAAATAAGCCACGTTTTGAAAGCTATGAAAGTTCCGGAGAAATTAGCCGGGGGAAGCATTAGATTTACATTCGGAAAAGAAACTACTGAAAAAGAAATTGAAATGACCATTAAAATACTGCAGGAAACGATTGAATCCTTGCGGAAGATATAGATAAGTCAAAGAAAACCAGTTTAGTCATGTGGCCTTTCGGCTTCAGCCGAAACGACCAGTATACCGCAAAATATTTAAAAGAATTGATGGATAGGATTATAATGGCAGGATTATAATAATAGTAATAAGAAGAAGAAGAAGAGCAATAATATCAAATTGGAGGTTTGAACATGAAAAATATAATGGTTTTGTTTACAATTTCTCTGCTGTTGTTTTCAGCATTAGCATCAGCCGCTGGAAATCAGCCGGAGAAAGTACGAATATTTTTAGAGTTTAAGGGACAGCCCGATGTAGGCGCAGTGCATCTTGCCGGCGGAAGAGTGCTGCACAGCTATACTATTTTAAGCAACGTATTGGCAGTAGAAGTTCCCGTAAATGCATTAAATGGTTTATTAAAAAATCCAAATGTTGTAGGCATAGAATATGATGCTGAAGTTCAAGCATCTGGAAAAGGCAAGCCCGCTCCTTCGCAGCCAGCCCAGCAGCTGCCATGGGGCGTAAATAGGATTGACGCGGATCTTGCTAACGGCACCGGCGCGGGCGTAGTGGTCTGCGTCGTCGATACCGGAATCGATAAAGATCATCCTGACCTGCAGGCAAACATTGTCGGCGGCAGAAACTTTGTAGCCAAGGGGGCTGTTGTAGATCCGGCCAAATGGGACGATGACAACGGACATGGAACGCACGTAGCAGGAACTGTTGCTGCACTTGACAATTCAGTTGGAGTAATTGGAGTCGCTCCGCAAGCTTCATTGTTGGCAGCAAAAGTTCTCAACCGGCAAGGCTCTGGATACCTAAGCGATGTCATCGCCGGAATTGACTATTGTGTTCAAAGCGGAGCGGACGTAGTGTCTATGAGTCTTGGTTCAAACTCAGATGTGCAGGCATTGCATGATGCTGTTGATGCGGCTTATGCCGGTGGTTTATTGCTGGTGGCTGCTGCAGGAAATGATTACGGCGGCGCTGTTTCTTATCCGGCTGCGTATGACTCTGTCATCGCAGTATCAGCGACCGACAGCAGTGATAATCTTGCATCTTTCAGCAATATCGGCGGGGAAGTGGAATTGGCCGCGCCAGGCGTAAGCGTCCTTTCCACCTACAAAGATGGCAGCTATGCAACCTTAAGCGGAACCAGCATGGCTGCACCGCACGTTTCTGGAGTTGCTGCGTTGGCCATCCATGCTAATCCCTTATTAAGCAATGTAGAGATAAGAAGCCTTTTACAGAATACTGCTGACGATCTGGGCGCTGCAGGAAAAGACAGCTTGTTTGGCTATGGATTAGTGGATGCTGAATTGCTGAATTAAATTTTAATTTTTTGTTTTTTATTTTGTTTTTGAATTTTTCAGGACATTTGTTTTAGCTGATTTTCATGTTTTTTATGGCTATTTTTCCCCAATAGATTTTTAACTTCCGATTATTTTATGGATATTCATGAAAACGCCTTTAAAACATCCCCAGGAAATTGAAGTGTGGTATATCCTTCCGGCCATTAGGAGCGAGCTGGTCATTGCGCTCAAAAAGAAAGGATATTCGCAGAAAGAGATCGCAAAATTATTAAATGTGACGGAACCGGCAGTCTCACAATACGCAAAAGAGAAAAGGGCGCAAAAGATCAAGCTTGATGATGCGACTAAAAAATTGATCAAAGAAGCCGCGGAAAAAATAAAAGACAGCCAGAGCGCGTTCCATCAGATCCAAAAAATCAGTGAGCACATCAAGCATTCCAAGACGTTGTGCCTGCTCCACGCCCAAATCGAAGGAAATCTTAGCGGCTGCGAAGTATGTTACAAATGAATTCTTAAGTTATCCCTGTTTCTGCAAAGCATAAAAACTGCTATCAAACAGCTATCGTTCTTTTAACGCATCTAAAATAAACTTTACCGCTTCATCGCACTTTTCGGTCCTGATGACTGCGCCGCCCACATAATAATGCCCGCCTCCGGAACCGCCAAATTTTTTCCCCACCTCTTCGCATAAACTGCCGAGGTCTACCCGGCACCACTCTTTATTGAATATGTTAGAGCCTATCCCCAAACGTGCTTTTTCGTCATACGTAATACGTATGGAAAGGTTGTAGCTGGTCTGCGGATACTTCATGCAAAAATAAAAGCGGTCAAAATTACCTACATTTGTCTTCGCTTTTCGATCATCTTGGATTACGCATCGCGATTCCTTATCATAGCGTAGATAGGTATCGACGTTATCTCGCCATCGCTCAAAACCTTCTAATTGCGCTTTATGATACATCAAAGGATTCAATTGCCATAACATCTTGCTGGAAAGAGGAGTTTCTCCCATCTCGCCGGCCAGCAACGTTTTAAAAATTTCATCGTTAAGAATAGCATCACGGGTATTGAACATGGCGCCAATCATGTGCATTTTTTGCAAGGGAGAAGGTCGGCAATAATTGTTTTGTTTATAGTAACAGGCCTTGAGATCTTTTTTCGTGTATTCGGCATTGTCCATGATATCGATAGCCCTCTTAAAATCAAGAAACTCTCTGCTTGGAGAAGCCCCTTTTTCCAAAGCCAAATCGGCCAGATATCCGGCGCAGCTGGGAGTGATTTTCCAATGATGATTCTCGGGAAGTTCTCCCGTCGGTTTAGAAGTAAGGTGGTGATCGCACCAGAATAAAACCGGCTTCTGCGGGCGGGGCAGATCTACAACTATGTCCTTTTCGGTGAAGATTAATTTTTTCTGCTGAATGACGTGCGGCTGGACGCCTAAAACCGGGATTTTCTGAATCTGTTTTTTGCTCAGCGCAGTTCCAAAAAAATCATTGAAAAATCTTTTCATGACGAAGGCGCTAGAGTAACCGTCGGTGCAATTTCCGTGCGTGACTATGCGGTATTTCATCTGAAAATCATTTGAATAATATATTAATGGCTGCTCTTTTCTTAAGCTCTTCCAGTAATTCCTGAGACGTCCCCGTAAAATGATACCAACTATAAGGGTCAGCCCTTTCCGGAGATAAATTTAATAATTCAAACTCCTCAAAAGTTATCGGTTGAGATACATAACCTAACCTCTCTGCCCCATACCGGCTGATCAGCATCTCCCTGAATTCGTACATCCGGTCTTTTTTCAGCAGGTCAACAATAACTTTCCGCCCGTAAACCGGAACCAGGACCTGGCAAGCGGTAACCCTCCATCCCATTTCAGATTTCTGGTCCGGAACAGTTACCGTCCGGCTGATGGAAAAATTGGTCGGCGGCATATTACCATGGTTGAGCAGAATATCCGCAATGTTTTGCCTGCAGGGCTGGGAAGTGTCCAGGCGATCTGAAGAATGGGGGGTGTAATATAATTGGAAATTCATTTTATATCTCCTCCATCTTTTTCTTTTTAACTTCTTTCCGCAGCCATTCCCTGAATTCAAAATAGATTTTATCGCTGTCCATCTTTCCCGTCTTCTCTTTTACTTTGTCGGAAATCAGATGAAAGAGATCATTAGATTTCACTACGAATTCCGCTTCCAGCAGGGATCCATCTCCGCTCTCGACAAACATATCCACGATAGCCTGCTTGCAGTTAGCACGTAATTGGATGTTGTTCCACACTGCATCCCAGTCGCCGGCAAATTCTTTCACCCGGCCCGCCATCCTTTTCAAGATGTCTGAATTTCCATTGCGCAGCTCATCGGTGATTTCTAATTTATCAGTTACCGGATTATATACCATCAGGTCGACAAAACCATTTTCGCGCAGGGGGTCGTCATTCCACTCTTTACGCACTTCCGTAATCCGCAATACCCGTTTATATTTTTTCAATCCTGAGATTACCGGATTGGCTACCACAATGATGTCGATGGCTTTGAAAGAAGTTTTAGGGACTCCGATATCGTTCACTACCCTGTCGAAAACTCCGTACGGCGAGTCAGCATGGATCGTTCCCGCTACGACGTTGGCTGCTGCGCCGACACGCATGGCTTCAAACAAGGCGATAGCTTCTTTGGAACGGACTTCACCGACGAAGATCGCAGAATCGCCCAACCGCAGAGTCGACCGAATCCCGATAGATGGATCGACTTCTGAACCGGGCGCGGATAAGGCGGAAGCCACTTTCAGCGATTCGATGTTATAACCTAATTTGCGCATGAATTCTGCCGGCAATTCAAAAGTGTCTTCGAGAGTCAGAATCCTGGCCTTGCGCATTATTTCGGTCAGGAAAGAACCCAGCAAAGACGTCTTCCCCGAACTTCTGGTTCCGGCCACCAATATAGTTGCGTTGTTGTCGATAAGAAAACTTAATAATCCGGCGGCAAACGTGTCCATGAATCTGTTTTTAGGCTGGATGTATAAAGGAAACGTCCACGGAAAATCGCGGTGCCTGCGGAAAGAAAAAGTCAATCCGGTGGGGCTTAACGGGGCAGTGAGTGCAGAAACTCTGGACGTAAAGCCGGTAACTTTCAACTCCGTGTCTAAAATAGGGTTGGCTTCATCTAGTGGACGTCCGGAAATTAATCTTAATTTAGTAGCCCAGCTTTCCACTTCTAAAACCGTGGGATAAATATTAGTGTAGCAATCGCCATAATCCTGATGAACAATAAATATGGGCAGCTCGCCATTCGGAGAATTGATATTTACGTCCTGCACTTTAGGGTCTGAAAGAAGCAGTTCGATCAATCCGAAACCGACCGTATGACGCAGCAGCGTCTGGGAAAGCTGGTACAGTTTTTCTTCCTTCAGCCTCAGGTTGCGGTACTGGGCTAAGTCAGTAATCAGATCTTTGCCGATGTTAAGGAATACTTCCCTCATCCGCTGCGGATCAACAAATTCCTCCCGAGCAGGTTTATGTTCGGACATGATACGTTTGGCATCATCCAATAATTGAAGCTCTTCTTCAGTGAACAGAAATTCCGGCGGAGTCAGATGGTATAAAGTCTTGACATTGTCATCAAAGGAAAAAATATTGACTTCACATTCATCGTTATCTACGGAAAAATTATAGCTGTCTTCTAAATTACCCTGCGGAAATTCGGCTATCAGCTTAGTGAACATGAAATCGGGCTTGGTTATGGGATGAAAAATAATATTGTATATCTGCCTTTCCCCCACTTTATACTCTTTGGTATGGGGCATCAGCAATTTTATTATTTTCAGATTTTCAATAGTTTTAATCGCTTCCTGCATCAGAGCAATGAACCTTTTCTGGCTGGCGGTGTGCCGAGCATCGATTAAAGAATCAAGTTTTATTTTTTCCCTGGTTTCCAGCCGTTTCAATTCAATAAATGCCGCTAAAGGATCTTCCTTCAGCCGTTTGGAGATCAGCCGCTGAAACTGCGTGTAACCGCCGCGGACATATCGCTCATGCAAGGGATCGGTGATAATACCGGAGTAGGTAAACCGTTCTTCCTGTGTCAATCGTTTGTACGCAGCAGCCAGCTCATTGAGAAGAGAAGTCTGATCATAGTCATATTCGTACTCCCTATGCTGGGACAGGATGATGACGGTAATGCCTGTAGCCTGCATTAAAGTATCGACCACTTTCGACATGCATATATCCCCGTATTCTATGGACGGGGGAAAAGTGCAGCTTTCGCAGTATATTTTAAGGATTTTGTTTTCTCCTTCGTGGAAAGTATCGTAGTCAAAACAGGCTTTGGCTTTTTCAGGGATCATCTATTTCAAAAGTTAAATAAGAAAGGAGTTTATTATATTTTCTATAGGCGGCTGATGACTGCGCAGCGGCATCAAGTCCGGCAATTATAGTCAATAAAAAATACCTCGCCGCTCTGCAAGGGGGGATTTTTTATTGACTATAACTGATAATAAGGGTGTTTGGAAGGTTAGTGGGCCAATTATTACGTACCACTCGCCAATACTCACATAACTTTATTATATTCTCTTTCCTAAAACTATGGAATGGCTAAAGCAGAGGAAGTTTCGCCGGGTTCGGACTTCGGGGCTTCCAAGATGTACGTATGGGTAAGGGGATTAGAAGGCAAAATCAATAATCTTACTCGGGAAGTAGATGTATTGAAGAACGATTTCATCAGAAGAGCCAACGACCTTAATAAGGAGTTCAAGACGCTGAGCGAGGATTTGATGGAATCGCGGCACCAGCAGGAAAAAATGGACCAGAAAATGGTCCTCATTATCAAAGAGCTCAAACAGACCGCCGGCGCAGAGGAAGTCACGACCCTGAAAAAATACATGGAATTTTGGAATCCGCTTAATTTCGTCACTCAGAAGGATCTGGAAAAAGCGGTCGAAAGCAAATTACAGGCTTATGCCAGGCCGGCGGAAAAAGTTTTGGTGCGAAAAGAATAAAAAGACTGAAAGAGTTACTAATATATTGGTGATATGATGGCCTTATTCGATAAAAAAAAATCTTCTCCCGTTTCTGAGGTGCTGCAGCTGCGGCAGCAGGGATTGAGCGACGATATCGTTGTCGATGAGCTCTCTCAGCGCGGCTATGCCCAGCAGCAGATAAGCGAGGCGATAGCCATGGCTGATCAATCCGGAGCGTCCGGACCATCAGCTTACAACCCGCCAGGCGTCCAAGCTATGCCCATGGCCGGACCTATGCCTTCCGCTCAGGAGATGCCTGCCCAGCCAGCTTATCAGGATAATATGAACAACAACATTTACGAGCGGATTGAAGAGATTACTGAAAGCATGATCGATGAACGATGGGACGATTTGATTGCGGAAGTCAAGAAGATTATCGAATGGAAAAACAAGATGGAAGAAAAGCAGATTAAATTGGTCAATGATGTAGAAAAATTAAAAGAAGACTTTAAGATGCTGCACGAAGCCGTATTGGGAAAATTAGAAGATTATGATGCCAGAATGCAGGCCGTAGGCACCGATTTGAAAGCGGTGGGGAAAGTGTTTAAGGATGTAATTCCGACGTTTGTAGAGAATGTTAAAGAATTGTCTTCGATAAAAGAAGATCTGAAAAAGAAGAGATGAGAGATAACCATTATATTTGGCGGGCAACATTTCTAAAGAATTCTTTATCTTTTCCGAAGGTCAGCAGTTCTGCGACTTTTTTTCTGTCAACCCAGCGCGCTTCTGGATTGCAGGGATCCAGGGGCTGAAGTTTTTCTTGATCGGTGGAAAATAAAAACATATGTATGGTCTTAAACTCAGAAGGGTCATCGCCGCCGTCTAAGCCGCCCTTATACCGCTCATAACTGCCCAATTCCTTAATCAGCTTCAGGTCAGTCACTCCAGATTCTTCCCGTATTTCTCTTCTGGCAGCAGTTAAAGGTTCTTCCCCCTCGTCAATATGCCCTTTGGGCAAACTCCAGGAATTGCCGTGCTGGCTTACCAGCAGGATCAGACCTTTTTTGTTCAGCACCACGCCGCCGGCGCATGGAGTACGTTTCATGACCAGACACAACCGCAGGGACTATAAATAAGTTTTCAATGAGTTGTCAATAAGTTGTCAATAAGTTTTGTCGAGAGTAACAAGATTTATAATTTACACATGACTTGCTTAAAATATTTCCGGTCTTTTTTGTAGGTCAATAGTTTAGGAACCTGTTCTCTAGGCACCCAGCGCGCGTCCTGCGTATGACGATCTAAAGGATAAAGGCGCTGCTGTTCAGTCCTGAACAGGTATAGGTGGATCTCTTTACGTCTGGATCGGTCTTTTCTGCCGTCAGCGCCGATTTTATACCGTTCGTAACTTCCCAAGTACCCTTGTAGATCAAGCCCGGTCACACCGGATTCTTCCATGATCTCACGCATTGCCGCTTCAAGAGTGCTTTCTCCCTTCTCAAGATGCCCTTTAGGCAAAGACCACGAATTGCCGCGGGAATTTACCACTAGCACCAAACCTTCGTGGTTCAACACTATCCCTCCGGCGCATACTGCTTTCTTAGTTTTTGACATGTATACTCCAGAATATAGGTTTATTTAAAAAATTTATTGATTTTTTTTCAAAAATAGTTTTGGTTATATTTTTCTATCCGCTCAACAAGGCGACGGTAAACACGGCTATGGCAAAGATGACGATCAAGCCCAACACTTTAGGATGGAAAAGGGTAGCGTAGATGTTCTCCTGAAAGCTTCCGCCGGCTGCGCCTTCTTCCCCGGCAGCGGCATCTCCCTGCTGGGAAGCCTGTTCCAATAAAGATTGCCCCATCACTTTTCCGAACGCGGCAAAAACGATGATGATCCCTATCGCGATGAGCAGCCATTGCAGACTTTTATCTGAGTACGCGTTCAAGGGCTCTTTAGCCCCCATGATCATGAACAGCAATACCATGAGGATGAAAAAAATGATGGCGATGGCAAACCAGGGGATCATGAAATTTATCAGATCTATAACCGTCCTGGAAAGCAGCACCGTAAATCCCATGGCCGTTGCGACGAGAGCATTGACGGCCGGAGATTCTCCCAGCAATTTGAATTTATGCAGAAGAGCATAGACAAAAGCCCAGACCAGCAGGAAGGGAAAGACAAAATCAACCAGCTGCAGCAAACCTAGATCGATGACGGAGACCATGTTTATCAGGATTACCTCTTTTCTACCAGCTTGCTGGCGCCCTCCAAGATTTTGCTGAACATACTTTTCTGTCCGGGTTCTCTGACTATCAGCCACACTATCAAACCGAAGATCAGCAGGACGATCATCAATTCAGTCACTTCGGAGCTCCACCAGTAAAATATTTCATACGGGCCCCTCCATAAGTTCAAAGAAGCACCGAAAATGTAAGCGACGAACCCTAACGCTAAAAAAGCGATCCAGGGGGCGGCAGCGGCTGAAAAATCAGCCCCGAAAATGCCCATGAGCAGCAGTACCATGATGGCGGCGATGGAAACCAGCGAAATGCTGGGCAGGGTTTCATTCATGACCTGCACCGGGTCGTAACCCAAGGGATAAGTGCCGGTGATATGCGGAACTACAAATATCAGCGCCAGCACCAAAGCGATGATCACCTGAAAATTCTTATGATCCTTGAACAAAGACAGCCGCGCAGTTACCGCATAAACGATGGTAAACACTAAGATGAACGGCAGCAGGAAATCCATCACCCCGTAAGCCTGAAAATAATGCGCCAAGTTGGAAAAATTTGGATTAACCATTGTTTAACCTCCTGTTTGTCGTTATATTTGTTGTTATATTTGTTGTTATATTTGTCGTTATATTTGCCATTTTATTTGTTTTATATTTTTTTTATTTATCGTATTTTATCTATCGCTTTCATTAATTTATTTGGATTCTTTTTTTTCCGGACTTCTGGTTATGAACCACATGAAGCCCAATATTATCATGATGAAAATGATCGATGCCGCCCAGTCAGCATTCAGGTTCTCAAACAGGAAAAAGATATATCTTAACCAGCCTAACGCATCGAGGAAAATAGCGACTATGCCTATGAACATCAGCACCATCAGGATAGTCTGCCAGGCGGGAAAATCTTTAAGCGTGAATTCCTTATCACCGAAAAAAACTCCGACCAATAACAGGAAACAGACCCCCAGGATTATCAGCAAGACCACATTGGCCATGACCTGATTGATGACGGCGACCAGCTGCGTGGAAGCGATCACCAGGAAAGCTATCACAAAAGCGACCATGGCATTGATGTTTTTCTTGCCCAGCTCTTTTCCATCGATCTTGTCTATGCCCAGAATCTTGGTCTTTTCCAAGATGGCGAACACTATCGTGAATACCAGCAGGAACGGAAGGATAACATCGTATACCCCCAACTTGTTCAGAAATCCAATCATGCCCCGAAAGGCGCTTTCTTCTACCATCTATCGCACTCTTTTTATCGCACTCTTTTTTAAAACAAATTAAAAGAAAAGAGTATATAAATGTTGCGGAAATAGTTTTGAGCTTATTTCAGGGAAATATTTGCCCCCGGACAAATATCAAAAACGAATTCTTTAAATAGTAGTTCTTATTTAAGTGAACCTTAAGAGAGGTGTAAGTAAACGTGCGAGGGATGAAATTTTTTCTGTTGCAGGTGCTGTTATTTTCCCTATTGTCAAGTTTGGCCATCGCTGAATCGTCCATCGTTTCAGAGCCGATCAAGAACGAGATCACCTCTTTAGAAGAAGCATCGTTTAACCTTACCATCACCAATAACGCCGGCCAGGTCCAGCGCTACACCATCTATTCTCTGCAGTCCGGGCAGGGATGGAACGTCGATCCGTTCCCGCTCAGAGATAAGATTATCGAGTTGGCGCCGGGAAGATCTTATACTACCAAGATAATCGCCAAACCGCTGGATGATTTCACCCCCGGAATTTATTTTGTATACATCAGCATACAGAGCGATCAGGGCGAATCTTATGATGAAGCATTGAAGATATATCTGAAACCGAGCGAGCCGCGGGATTATCTGCCGGCGATAAAAGCGGTAGTCGATATGGTCGATAAAGTAGATCCGCGCGAGCCGTTATCGATCAAGCTTTTCCTGGAAAACAGAAACCCCCTGGATCTGACCGGATTGAAGATAATCTTACAGGCTGGCATCCCTGAATTTGAAAAGGAGCTTTCCGTGGACCTGTCGCCCCTGCAGAAGAAGACGGTGGAATTTAGTATCGTGCCCAATCCTTACCAGCAGCCCAAAGAATATGCTCTTTTCTTCGTATTTGAACGCAACGGCGAGACGGTAAAAATAATCGAGCAGAAGATGGAGATCATCTCTCTTATGCCTCCGTTTGAGGTCATGAGCGATGAAGAGACCAAATATCTTAAGACTTCCAAGATTCTCACGGTAAAAAACCTCGGAAATGTGCGCAACACGCAGACGGTTAAAGAACCGGTTTCGCTCTGGTCAGCCCTGTTCACCGGCAGCGACGGCAAGATGCTCCGGGAAGAGGAACAGCGTTATTTAACTTGGGAGATGTCGTTGGGACCGGGAGAATCCGTCGAGATTCCCGTGACCGTCAATTACCGGATCATCGCTTATGTGCTGGCGGCGCTGCTTTTATTTGCCGGATTTTATTTTTACGTGCAATCCCCTATAAGCATCCAAAAGACCGCGATCACTTCCCGCAGCAACGAAGACGGCACACTTTCGGAAGTGAAAATCACTTTGGAACTGCGGAACCATTCCAAAAAGCTGATCAAAGAAGTCTTAGTCACTGATCTTGTACCCAGCATCGCCAACATCGACCGCGGTTTGGAGTTAGGAACGCTTAAGCCGCAGGAGATAAAACATGCTAAAGAAGGCACTAAGGTAGTTTGGTCCCTCGCTGAACTGGACGGCCACGAACAACGGCTGATAACTTATAAGATCAAAGCTAAATTGAATATTTTAGGGACGTTCAGCCTGCCCCGGGCAACCGTAGAATTCAAGCGTAAGAAAGGAAGCAGGCTGAGCAAAGCTTACTCCAATATCTTCCGCCTGGAAGAGTAAGCGGACTCTTCTGCCTAAATGTCCTAAAAGTGCGGGAACATGAAAACCGACAACGATCTGTTTTCAGTTCAGAAATATGATAGTTTTCATATTTCTTGAAAGCGCCTAACTACGTACTAAAGCTTACAATAAATTAGTTTAAAAAAGAAGGCGCTTTCTTGACCCCGCACTTTGGGACATGAAAGAAACAGAAAGCCATTATCCGCCCATCAAAATACGTAGCTTTCTGGTTCTTTTAATGTGAATATCGCAAGATAAAAACATTTATATATTAGTATATTTCTTTAGGCTTCATCTTATTCATAAAAGTAGAACAAAAAGCGAGGGTGTGTGACTATGAAAGATTTTTTGTTACAATTAAAGGAAAAATTTATGCGTCCTTCCGAAGAGGAAGATACGCAGCAAGGCGACAATTATGTTGAGTTAGAGGTCGGAGCATCTTCCAAGGAAGATAAAGCTAAAGTGCTGGTCCGTCCTTTTGTGATGGAAGAATTTGAAGATATTAAAACCGTTTTGGATGTTTTGCGTGAGGGATCGACCATCGCCCTGATAAATATCAAGCCTTTGCGGGAAAAAGATCTTGTAGAACTTAAAAGAGCGATCTCAAAGTTAAGGAAGACCTGTGAAGCGATCGAAGGAGATATTGCCGGATTTGGAGAAGATTATGTCGTGGCGGTGCCTTATTTTGCGCGCATCCACAGAAATACCCTTTCCGCAGATGATCAAGAATCACAATAAATGCCTTATTCTTTTTATTAAATTTATTTCTCTGATTTAATCGGAAAATTTAAAAACAAGGCTGAAAGTAGATTTAAACATTGCCATCGTCGCTTAATCCGGTATAGCGCAGGATTGCTAATCCTGTTCCGTAAGGAATTCCCGGTTCAAAACAAATGTCGCGCCATTTGCGAGGCGGAGCGACTGCGCTCATTGCATTCGCTTAGTCACTTATGACTAATCGTGACAATTGGTGAAAGTCCGGGCGATGGCGCTTTTTTTATAATTAATACTTTAAAACAAATATTTTTTAAATCATCCCATACTTAAACACCTAAAATGGAAAGAATAGGTTATAATGAGTATATTGATGATGATGGCTATAAAAGAAAAAAGCAGATAAAATACTCAAATTTAGTTCATAGGCAAGTTGCATATAATAATATTTTTCTTAAAAATAGAAACAATTATTCTCTTCCTTTTAGTAAATATGTTGTCCATCATGTGGATGGAAACAAAAAAAATAACGCTATTTCTAATTTAATTATAATTACAAGGGAAGACCATGAAAAACTTCATATGGCTAAAGAACGCCAAAAAGAAATAGACCTTAAAAAATTGATATTAGAATTATCAAAAGAAAAATATTCTAATGCCTATGATAGATGGACTACGGAAGCAGATAAAGAACTATCTTATTTGTTCCATGAAGGAAGAACTACTAAAGATATCTCAGAACTTCTTAAAAGATCAGGGGGTGCAATCTGGTCAAGAATCAAAAAAATTCAAGCAAGAAAATTAGAATGCCCTACTTCCTCTTGATCTCCTTGATCCCGTTCATATACGGCCATAATACTTTCGGAATCTTTACCGTGCCTTCCTTGGTCTGGAAGTTTTCTAAGATTGCCACGATCACTCTGGAAGTGGCCAGAGCAGTATTGTTCAGCATGTGCACATATTTCTTTTCCCCGGTCTTCGTCACAAATTTAGTATTCAAAGTCACCGCCTGATAATCCAAACAATTGCTGCAGGAAGTCACTTCGCGGTATGCGCCCTTCTTATCATTCTGGCCGGGAAACCAGGCTTCAATATCATATTGCAAAGATTGTTTGTTCCCTATATCCCCGCTGCACACCGCTACCACCCGATAAGGTATTTCCATCTCCTTGAAAAGAGATTCGGAGATAGTCTGCATCTGCTTGAAATATTTGGGGGAATCTTCCGGC
>JBBSZV010000007.1:0-1103 GCA_038044525.1 Nanobdellota archaeon | reverse complement strand
AGTTTCATAACCCCTAAAAACCTATCGTAGGGAAATAGTTTCGGGATAACACAATTGAATTTCTGATAGTTAATTTTATAAAAAGAAAGACTAATTTTTATTTCCATGCGGGCGTGCCGGAGCGGTCAAACGGGATAGACTCAAGGCATTGGAGTGATGAGTGCTCAACGAGTGCCATGACTAAACTCTATGTAAGTCATCTATTGGCTTAGTGCCTACGCAGGTTCGATCCCTGCCGCCCGCACTTTTTTTAAAATAAAGGTAAAATTTTCCCATAGTTATTCACAAAAACTTTAGCAGAGTTTAGGATCTTTAGAAGAGAACGGTCGCCAGTATTGTCACGAATATAGTCTCGTTGCGCCATTACCGCGGCTTTGATATCGCTTAAAGCAATAGCATATTCTGTACTGGTTTTTCCTTTCCCGGTATACATGGCGATAGGAGTAGTTATCTCCCCGGTATGGCCTTCCCCATTAGACATTGCATAAACCATCAAAGAAGATGTGAAAATGGGATTAGTGGTGGAAGGAAAATACGCTTGATCTAAAAGTTCCAAGGGGAGGGTTAACTCCCTCACAATAGAAATGGCGAGGGAAATTTCTTTTCTTTCCAAAGGAAGCGCCGCAAATTTTGTCAGTGGATTCACGCTGGGAACATAAATCTCTCCGCCGGAAGTTTGTACTTTATGCACTCTTGGACCGAGAAAAGTAACCGCGTCATCGATGGAAGATGCGTAAATAGAAACCGATTCCCCATCCTTTTTATGCGGATAAGATTCCAGCAGCTGTTCAAAGCTGAGATCTAAATCCTTATCGTAGCCTACGATAACTAACTGATCGGGATAGATTCCGCTATCGTCAAATTTAAAGCTACGAGCAGAAACTTGGCCGCAATGGATTTTATGGAATCCTCTTTGGTTTAATATAGCCCGTAAGGATTGGTCTGAGTCTTGGTTCAAATTAAATACTGCATCGATAAGCGAATCCATATTTACTGATAAACCAGCGTTATATATAATTATTTTGCTCAACACACTCAACGCACTCAACTGTCGTATCCCGAAACTATTTCCCTTCGGTAAATAAATTCGTTTCATTTTATTA
>JBBSZV010000006.1:0-15885 GCA_038044525.1 Nanobdellota archaeon | reverse complement strand
CTTACCAGCGAACCAAAATATCCCGTCTCAAAAGCAGCTGAATTTTTATTGAAGATCTCTTGGTATTTTCAGGCGGGGACATAATTGTTATTATCATCTTTTTCCACCCATACGGGGTCAAATAAAGTGTCATTGACCTTAGCGAATACGCCGGTCGCGATAGTTCCCACTAAAAGTAAGATGAACATAAGCGCGATTATTTCTTTGTAGATTGATTCCATTTTTTCAGTCCGTCTTACTCCTGTCGGTTAGGGCAGTATCCGATGCTCATGCTGTACAAGGGATCTACTCTGCCGGCATCCGTTCTCATCCCTACTGCCGGGCCAAAGCACAAAGCACTCAGCTTGATTTTAGCTCCCAATTCGGTGTACATGTTCACGGCAGTTTCGTCATCTGCGCTGGTGTTAGATATAGATGTGCCTTCCACCAGATTTCCGTTGATGTAATATGCAGATTTTTCCGTCAATTCTCTAGCCATAAGATCCAGCATGATTCCGGAATGCAGTTCCAATCCCAACCCAAAATTATTCTTCTCGGCAACCATGTAGCCGCTGATGAAACCGGTTCCCAGACCAAATACTGAAAGCGAATATTCATTAGTTCCTTCCAAAGTCAGTTCTCCTGCCAGAGGACCGTCCTTAGCCGGGATTTCAACATTCTGCGCGGCAGAAGCGCTGTTTCCATAAGCCATTATTTCCGGGCCGAAATACCAGTTCGTCTCCCTGGGCTGAAAGGTCAGCCAGGCTTTTCCGCCGTACAGCTGGCCGTTGAATCCATACTTTTCATCGCTTGCAGCATAGATCTGAAGATATCCTGCGCCGATACTGATTTCGCCGGCAGAAACTTCTTTTTCTATTACCGGTCCCGGAACCGGAACAATAGCGACCGGAACAGTATAAGTTTCTTCAAATGGATCTGCCTGCTTTGGCTCTTGCTGCAGTTCAGGCAATCCTAAAAAAGCATAATGCCGGTCTTCCGGTTTTTCTATAGAAAATTTAGGAATGGTATAATTTGGGATTCTTTCCGATAAGTCTAACACGCCATTTTCGGTGGATCTTTGCTGGTGTTTCGGTTCAAGAACCTGTCCCCACCCATCCAGCCCGAAATAAGTTTTTCCGTCGGTCTGCTTGACGACGACCTCTTCATCAGCGCCAATTAATTCTAAATATTTTTCCCAATCTTTTTTTCGTTGATCATTTGGGTGGCTGATGAAATAGACAGTATTGGTTTCGATCATTGCTTTCGTCAGATCTTCTTCAGTTTTGATGCTGATCTGGGCGCTGACAGGGCTGCTGTAAAGAGCGGCAGCAAGAGGCGCGATGAAAATTAAGTTTTCAGTGATTTTTTCTAACATTTTTTAATCTCTTAATGTTTTATCTTAATATTGTTTGATATACGGGCACTCTTTCACCGGCGGGCACGTTACCGGCTTATCTGTTTTCGGAAGATATTTTGGCAGATGGGATAACTCTTCGTTTCTCATCCGGCAGTCTTCCAATTTTTTTTCTAATTCGCCCATTTTTTCTTTCAATTCTCCGACGGTTTTTGGTCCATAACATCCATGTTCTTCGCTGTCATGGTCATCTTCGCTTTCATAACCTCCGGCGCCGGCGTTGCCGTTGTCAACAGGAGCAGAACCAGAATTCCTGCGGTAATCGCATTCAGATAAAACCAATGCCGTGGTGCCCCATAACGCAAGCATGATCGCTACAGATTCAAATCTTTTTTTCTTGTGTAAAATTTTTGTTTTTTCTGCTAATCTCTGCTCTAAATTATGACAGCTTTCAAGCAAATCCTTATATTCTGCCAGAGAGACATATTTTGTTCCACCTATAAGATCGTCTCCAGCATCCTTAGTATCTTTTGTATCAGCCATATTTTTATTAGTAGGTTACTTTTGTCACAGAAGAGTAGCACTATATAAATATTTCTTAAAATATATATTGCAGAATATAGCTAGCGGGGGCTTTTCAGCGCGGTCCGAAATGAAAAAAACACTTTACAAATCATTTTGGTTGGTATGGCGGCGTTTGCCGGTATTGCTCAATAAAAGGAATAAGCCAAGGCAGTTGATTGCAAGGGGGGCAATTTTTTTCTTCTAATCTTTTTTCCAGTTCGCTGATCTTTTCTTCCTGTTCCTTGATAAGGTTTTTTTGTTCGATGTAATAAGTGCCGCCCCAAGCCCCTAAGAAACCCATCAGCGCCAGACTGCTGATGCCAGTAAAGATAGTTCCTACCAGAATCCCGATTTGATACTCACTCCTCTCTTTAACCACCATTACAAAATAACCATTATGGTATATAAAAGTTGCAGATATATTTTATAGTGACAATCGATGATAAAAAAAGCCAAAAAATCTGTCGTTATCAGTTTAGAACATATGGATCAATTCCATTATCACGCCTGCTGCGAAGACCAGTATCAGCATAGAACCAAGAATTTTATACGCGCTTAGACGATATTCTGGCTCTCTTTCGCCATAAATCCGGGCCTTCCAGAAAGTAGCGATGATAATAATTCCCTGCAATCCTCCGGCGATGGCGCCGGTAATAGCTATTACAGTTATAAAAGTGGATAATTTAAACAAAGTGATAGCTAAAGGTATCAAAAACGTCAATGCTAAAGCAAAAGGCCGCGGCAATAAATAATCGTATTCATACATTTCAATCATGGCGATTCCTAACGTGAGGAAGGAAGTAAACATGGCCAGTACGGCAATTAGGTTGGCGAATATCCCCAGTATGGGGGAGGAATAAATGCTTAGGGCGACAGTAGCTATTCGTTGGTTTGGTTCCAATAGTTCAAAATTTTCCAGGCCGATCATTCCTATGACCACGAAAGCAAAAAAGAGATACAGGATGATCGGTATCATTGAGCCGAAGATGATTACCTTTTTCATTTTCCGCTTTTCCGCTTCCAAAACTTCCTGCATTTCCGGAACCGCCGGAAATCCCATCAATGCAAACAGAATAACTCCATATGGAACAAAGAATTTTGCTAAATTTATCGTAGTGAGGCGGCTCGTATTTATGCCATCGTATGAAAAAATACCGATAAAGATTACGATAATAAATAATGCTCCTATCAGCAGGAATTCAACTTTTCCGGTCGCCTTAATCCCGCGGTAAATAATCAGGAAGGCTGCTATAAAAAAAATTATGCTGTACCACAAAGGATCTCCCCAGCGAAAAATCGCTTTCAATACTTCTCCTTCACCGATCAGATAAGCCGTCAGCGCTCCGTATATAGAAAAAGCCATGGAAAACATCATTAATCGTTTCCCCCATTTGCCCAAGTATTTTTCGGCATAGCCTGTCAACTGGTGTTGTTTTTTCGTTCGCAGCACTATTTCTCCCGCCATGAGGTTGACCAGCAGAAGAGCTAGGCCCAATGCGATGGTGATAATCAGGCCGAACAGGAATCCGCTTTGCGCAACAACGTATGGGATGGCCAGAATTCCCGCGCCGACTATCGTGCCAATCAAGGTAGTTATGGCTATGAGTGTTTTATGTCTGGCAAAGAAACCAGTCTCCGGAGAACCTCTTTTTTTGAACATCAACTAGATTATACTATTTGCGTTTATATACGTTTCGAGAAAGAAATTTATTCTTTGTTACGCAAGCTGTGCAGTATTTCGTAATAGGTGGTTTTTGGATTGCTTAATAGGCCTGCAAAATAAGCAATATTATGGCTCACAGGTTTATTCCATAAATCAAAAATGTCTTGATGGAATCTATATTCAAAATTACCGGTCTCTTCGAATGCTTTATTTTCTTGTTCAGCTCTCACTCTTCCCAGTTTAAATTGATTAATTATATCTTTTAATGTCATTTTCATTTCAATAGATTTTTAATAAATGGTGGGAACGCTGGGATTTGAATTTCTGAACCACAAATCTCGTTGTGATTTCCCAGATCTAAGGCTTACTTCAGGGAAAGTTAAGCCTACCTTCCATTACTGGAGGCCCCAATGTTAGCCGGATTGCACCACGTTCCCACAAAACTCATAAAAAGCCCTTTCTTTTATTAATATTTTCGTTATGGGAATGATTATCTCCTTGGTTCTTCCGGGATAATCACCCAAGCGATAAGATAAGCAAGAACCCCCATGCCCATAGAAACTAAGCTGAACACCGCCCATATCAACCTCACCACTACCGGGTCTACATCTAAATATTGTGCGATGCCGCCGCAGACGCCGCCGAATACTTTATCATTCCTGCTTCTGTATAACCGCTTGATTTGTTTGCTCATATTTTTATCATTCGCCTCTAAGTTTATTAAATTTCCGCAAAGATAATCATTATATATACTATCGTTTTTTTCAAATAAACGTTCCCTCCGCTTCAAGGAGCAGAGTATGTTTTCCGAAATCAAAACATGGTAATACGAAAAGCAGCAGCTGAACTTCCAACTAAATCCGGACTATTTACCATTTATGTATATGAATGCTCCGATAAGAAGGAACATCTCGCCTTGGTGAAAGGAAAAATAACTGAGAATATAATCGTCAGGATGCATTCTGAATGCATGACCGGAGACGTTTTCCATTCCCTGCGCTGTGATTGCGGGGAGCAGCTGCAGAGATCAATGAAAATTATTGCTCGGGAAGGGGGCATCTTACTCTACCTGCGGCAGGAAGGCCGCGGTATAGGATTGCTGAACAAAATAAAAGCGTATGCCCTGCAGGACAAAGGTATGGATACGGTAGAAGCTAATGAACATCTTGGTTTTGTCGCCGATGAACGGGATTACCGAATCGCCGGAGAAATATTGAAAGATCTGGGCGTATCTTCAATAAGGTTATTGACCAACAATCCTTATAAAATAAAAGAATTGGAGCAGCAGGGGATAAAAGTGGCTGAACGCATCCCCTTATTAGTTAAAGCGACTAAACTAAACCAAAAATATCTTAATACCAAGCAAGAAAAATTAGGTCATCTGTTAGAAAAAAATGATTGAATTAGACGGGGATTACGGAGAGGCTGGTGGGGCGCTCGTACGTGTTGCATTAGCGCTCTCAGCTTTGACCGGCCAGGAATTTAAAGTCACTAAGATTCGTTCAGGCAGAAAAGATTCAGGGCTGAAATCGCAGCATCTGACGGCTATCAAAACCCTGAAAGAATTATGCCGTGCTGAGACCAATGACGTGCAGATGGGTTCTACTGAACTATGGTTCAAACCGGGAAAAATCAAGAAAGGAATTTATGATGTCGACATCGGCACGGCCGGAAGCATCACTTTATTGTTGCAGGCCCTGATCCTTCCCAGTATTTTTGCGCCGGGAAAAGTTACTTTTAACATAACTGGCGGGACTTGCGGCAAATGGCAGGCTTCCGTAGATTACCTGCAGAATATCCTTCTTCCCTACCTCCACCGTTTTGTGGAAAAAATAGAGATCAAGATCCTGAGGCGTGGATATTATCCTAAAGGCCGGGGATCGATCCGCCTGGAGATAAGCCCGCGGTTTAATCTCCACAAGTACGAATCTTTTTCTGCGCTCCGCGATGAGCTGCCTTTCAAAGTCCAGAAAATCTTATTGCTGGAACAGGGAAAACTTGAACAGATCCGCGGCATCGTCAACGTATCCTCGGAATTGCAGGAGAAAGATGTCGGCGACAGGATAAAAAATGCTGCGCTGGGCGGCCTTAAACAGTATAACGTTCCAGCTAACATCAGGGTGGAATATGCGAAAGCAGAAAGCATCGGCGGGGAAGTTTTAGTCTGGGGCATATTCAGCGCCGGCGGAAAAGTTGACTATGACAATCCGGTTATCCTGGCAGGGGATGCGTTGATAGAGCCGCAAAAAAGTTCAGAAGAGATCGGCAAAGAAGCAGCCGGAGAATTGAAGAAGCAGATCGATGCCGGTGCAGCGGTGGATTATCATTTGGCCGACCAGCTGATCCAGTTCATGGGGCTGCTGCCCGGCTCTCAGATGAAAGCAGGGGAACTAAGCAAGCACGCGCAGACGAACATGTATGTAGTCGAGAAATTTCTTCCGGTCGGGTTTAAAGTGGAAAATAACATGGTCAGCGTCATGGAGAAACAATAAAAAACTTTATAAATAACCCCCCATCCGTAACCATCCATGGAAGCAAAAATATGTTCGGCTACAAAGAAAAGGATAGATAATGACGGCGGCGCAGTAGTTTTTCCCTGCCCTAAATGCGGCGATCATGAGATTGTGCGCAGTTCTTTTGCCAGAGTAAATGGTTTGAAATACGCCTGCCCCTGCGGTTTTGAAGGACCTAACTAAACATGGCCAAGGCGATCGTTACATTTAAGTTGATGCCGGAATCGCCGGATACCGACCTAGAAGCGATCAAGCAGGAAGCGCAGGGCATAGCCCGCGATGAAGGAGCTATAGGAGAGATGCAGATAAAAGTTGAGCCGATAGCTTTCGGCCTGAAAGCGGTCCTTATTTTAGCTATGTATGAAGTTGAAGGTTCTGACTTTGACGCTATCGCCGAAGAGATGGGCAAGATTGCAGGCGTGCAGAGCGCAGAGATCGCCAAGATGGATCTGGCCTTAGGATAGAATTTAAATTTTTTAGAAAACTTTCGCGGGCTTCCAGAAACGATAATGATAAAATAAACCTTATTTTTTCTCTAACACATTCACCGATTCCAGCGCCTTTATCCGTTCTTTCGCATCGATGCTCTGTCCCCAGAGATGCCAGAATACCTTTTGTGTCCAGGAGATCCATTCCTGATCTTCGATCAGATAAAATAGAAAAGATTTTTCTTTCAATTCGCGGCAGAACTGCGGACTCATCACCTCTTTTATGGACAACATGGTGTCGTCTATAATGATCCCCCGCAGGGGCTGTTCGCAATGCCTGATTTCTACCGCATCCCACCCGCAGCGCTGGTTCAGCGCCAGCATCTCTTTAGTATTTTTTTGTGAAGTAAAATCCACCCGCGTCAACACTTTTATCCTTACTTTCCTTGCGGTCAGCTGTTCCAAAACTTTACGCATGTTAGAGTTCAATTCCATCCACGAAAGATTTCCGGAAAAAAATAATACCTGCTGCTGCGCTTTTGCCAGCAACAGATCAAATCTTATCCGTTCATGGGTAGAAAATTCTGCGGTTTCCAGGAAAGATTGGCGTTTATTTTCATCGACAAACTGGTAAATGTCAAATGGGGAGAAATCTTCTTTAGATTTTCCCTGCAAGATCTTGTGCATCAGTCTTTCCTGATATGCGCTTCCCTTCGATCCTTCTAAAGAATTCCAATAAACCACTTTCAATGCTCCCCTGCTCCCTTCCCGGAATATCCTGGTCGATATCAAACCGGTTTCCTGCGCGATGAGTTCCACATATCGGTCTGCAGTGCGCCAATTTTTTTGGATGGTCTGCGCAATTTCTTGGATGGTTCTGGGCTTCTGCTGAATTATATTTAGGATAGAATCTTTGGTTTCTTTTGGTATCAAGATACAACACCATGCCTTTTATTTTGTAAGTAATTATTATTTGAACTACAAGTATATATGTATTTATATGGAGAAATACCTACTTACCGGCGGACCGGGAACGGGAAAGACAACTACTCTTAACGAGCTGGTGAAATTAGGGCATGCGGTAGTTCCCGAATCAGCCCGAATTATCATAACTGAAGAGATGGGCAAGCCTGCGGGGATCCTGCCTTGGACGGATCTGCAGGAATTCCAAAAATTAGTGGTCGCCCGGCAATTACGGCTGGAAAATGAAGCGATCCCGGGCAGACCGGAAAAGTTATTCCTGGATCGTTCTTTAGTGGACAACCTCGCCTATGCGGAAGTCGGAAACGTAATGGTTCCACCGGGAATATATACGGCAATAGAGCAAGCAGATTATAACCGGGTGTTTTATCTGGAACAGCTTTCAGGATACGTCCAAGATAAAGAAAGGAAAGAAGATTCCGAGCTTGCTGAGCGCATCCACAAAAAATTATATGATGTCTATGATCGTTTGGGTTTCGATATTGTAAGGATCCCGCCTTGCGGAATAGAAGAAAGAGTGGAGATGATCCTTGCCGAGACTGTCCAGCAAAAAAATAGGGAGATAGAAAAGAAATATCGGGTCGGTCATGACCTGGTTCGGCAGGCGCTTAAGAATTACGTTGTAAATAGCGGCGGTATCGATTCGGAACAGAACCATTTGTATGACCTCTGCGGAATCATCAAGGAGCTGGGCTGCGTCTTCCGTGTGCGCAGGATAAATGATCAAAATATCCTGACCCTAAAAGGCCCCAATGGAGGCGGGGTGATGAAGAATAAGGTCGAGTATAACCTCCCCATCCCTGAAAGGGCAGCCACATTGATAGACTGCATGTTTTCTAAATCAGTTTCTTATTCCAAAATCCGTGAAAAATATCTCCCTGCGGGGGATGCAAGATGCACCATCTGCCTGGATTCTCTTCCGCAGTTGGGAGAATTTGTGGAGATCGAAGCCGCGACTGAGAATCAGGTTCGGTTATGGGAACACCGGCTGCAGATCGCTCAATACGCGATCGAAGAAAGTTATCCGCAGTTGGCAGGTGCTGAAAAACAGCATAAACCGAGATAATCATAGCTGAAAATAGAACCATAGAATAAGAACCGTAGAATAAAGAGGTGGGATGAATGGCTTGTATAGAAAATATTTACAGCGTATCCGCATTGGTAGGAAATGGGGCTTGCAACGCAGACTGCGGTTTCTGCGCCGGAAAATATCTGCGGCCGCAGGCCGGGAAAAATAAGCTTTATGACAAGAATCTGGAAGCGGCTATCAAGTTATCAGCCCGACACGGAGGCTGGTCGTTATCCTTGACTTCCAGCGGAGAGCCGACCTGCGATCCCGACGCTTTGACTTCTGCGCTTCAGATCTACCAAAAATGCGCGCAGCAGGGAGCATATTTTCCCAATGTCAATCTGTTCACCAACGGCATCCTTTTTGGCAGCGAAAAATTTTGTGATAAATATCTGGACGCCTGGAGAGAATTAGGATTAAACAATATCGCGGTGTCGATCCATTCGGCAGATGAAAAAGAACAGGCTTTGGTCTATGGAGTGAAAAGTTATCCTGCTCTGGAAACCATCGTCAGCAATGTGGAAAAACATGGCCTTGGCGTCAGGGCTACCTTATTGCTCCGGAAAGGCGGAGTGGAAGATTCCTCTAAGTATGAAGAAGCGGTAAATGCCCTCATAGAGAAAAGGATCCGCAATATCACTTCCTGGCCCATAGGAAATCCGGATGGCACGAGGACTGCATACACTCCGTCGAGATGGAACTTGTTCGGCATACAAAGATGGCTGCATAAGAATGCGAAACTCTGCCATGGCCATGTATGGGGTGGCGGCGTTTTTGATTATAATGGAACTATCTTGAGATATACCGATTATGTCACTAAACACGATCCGGAAAAAGATTTCGTAAGGCAGTTAGTGGTATTCCAAGATGGGACCGTAGCTTATTCATGGATAAAGGAGGGAGCATTATGTATGAAATGAGACTTCAGAATCTAGCGCTGTTTGTAGGCACGGGAAGATGCAATGCTAATTGCAGACATTGTGCGGGATCAATACACAGAGAGAACATGCCCAAAGAGGATAGGGTCATTGATGAAGAACTTATTAACGATACCCTCAAGTATGCATATGAAAGAGGAGCAAGATCGTTAAGCTTGACCAGCGGAGGTGAGCCTACCCTCGCACCAAACTCGGTAACTCAAACCTTAGATATTGCCCAAAACTTTGGTTTTACAAAAATTAAGCTTTACACCAATGGTATAAGAATAGGAAGATCATCACAATTTTCTGAAACCTATCTTCCTTTATGGCAATCAAAAGGACTAACAGACATATACTGGACAGTTCATTCAATATCCGAAGAAAAGAATGCTCAGATATTTGGGATAAAATCTTATCCCAGTTTGGAATTGGTGGTCAGTCGTATTCATAAAGCGCATCTTAAAGTAAGAGCAAACATTGTTCTTAGCAGAGGTAACATCTCTGATTTAGAGAGATTTAAAGAAATTGTTGCTGGTCTCAAAGGATATGGTGTTGATAACATTGCAGCTTGGCCAGTTAGAGATGAACAGGATGGATATGACCTTATTAATGCCCCTTCTAGGTCTGAAATCCAAGAGATGCGTGAATGGGCAAAAAATGACCTGACCATACAAGTTCAGACTGAAGAACACCATGGATGGTACAAGAACAAACAAAAATTAGGGCTATTTCCCGACGGGACTCTTTCTAATACCTGGTGTAGTTAGTGGTCTGTCTCAAGTTTCGCAAATTTTTTATACCTTCATCGCTTTTATCTGATGTAATGTTTAAAAAGAGCATGATATTAGCCTGATTCCAGCGAACCTTATTGTTCAGCAGCCGGCTCAAAACTAAAAATGAGGGTATTCAACATGGATCTGACCAGTTCCGCGCTTATCGTAAAAGGGAGGATTTCCCCAAGATATACCTGTGACGGGGCAAATATCAATCCGCCGCTGTTAATTTCCAATGTTCCGGAAGGCACTAAAAGTTTAGTCTTGATCATGGACGATCCTGATGCGGTCATACCGGCAGGAAAAGTCTGGGATCATTGGGTAGTGTTTAACATCCCGCCTTACACCAAAGAGATCCCCGAAGGGGAAGCGCCCAAAGGAATCCGGGGAAAAGGAACGAGTGGAAATCTCGATTACAAAGGGCCGTGTCCTCCCGACCGGGTGCATCGCTACTTTTTCAAACTGTACGCCTTGGATACCGGATTAGGTTTGCCGGAAGGATCATCAAAGGAAGAAGTTGAAGCGGCCATGAAAAAGCACATTCTTGCCCGCGCTGAACTGATGGGAAGATACGAGAAACAGAAGTAAGGGTCGATCAGCCATGCCCGCTCTTCAAACTATCCCCGTTTCAGTAAGTTCTTATTTTTCACGGTTTAAGATCGGTTTTTTGCTCTTGGTCTTGAACACCATCTGCGTAACTTTCTCTCTCTCCCGATACAATGCAGATTGCTCTGCCTGAACTGTCCTTGTATTTATTTAAAGGGGGGATGTGCTATTTTCCTGTTAAAACAACTCCTGAGGGTTATGAAAAAATGAACGCTAAAGAACGTAAGTTTGCAGAACATTTCTTCGGCCAGGGAGATGATTTTGTCAAAAATATGGAGAGAATATATGAAGAATCCTACCAGAAATCCTACCAGCGTGAAACCCGCATATGGGTTGTTAATCCAATTGTCGTTTGGAATCTTACAGAAAAAGGTGCGTTTGCGCGGGCTTCCCTGGTTTCCCGCGACAATTTTAACCATATCCACCTCGCTGATTTTGTTAGCGAGTTTAGTGGTAGTGTCCATAATAACCCTAGCTACTGTAGACATCCCCTTGACTACGATGAAGTTGGATGCGTTCGTGGGGTACGTCGTGAGGAGTGAAGTGTCCGTAACGCGCAAAATAGCAGCCCTTACCGGACACCAGCACCAAATGGATTCAAAGTTCATTACGATGCACTATTAGCTGACCCAGAAGGAGCAGTAAAAGCAATGGACAATCCGACTGCCGCAGGGATTTCTAAGCTTCTTTCAAGCTATCTAACTACTCGAGGACAATAATACTATTAAATCTATTTTTTCTTCTGTTTTTGTCTCAGCACTTTTCCGAAGTATCCACCCAAAAAAATCAATCCCTGCCGGAAATTTTCTTCATTGCCTTCACTACGTCTTTTATCCCTGCCTGCGTCTTGATCCCCGTCGGAGAAAAATGCGTCCGCGCCCCTTTTACTTTCTTCAAGACCGGTTCCAGCTTGGTCGTTTCCAATCCATACTTTTTGGCGATCACATGCAGGTCATAAAATCCAGCCGTATCCAGCTTCGATTCTTCTTTCAGCAGTTCCAGAAATTTCTGTTCTTCCGAGAAAGGATTATTTCCGGCCATCGTCACCAGCAATTTTCGGTCAAATAATTTTCCTGTCCACAGCGGGCCGAAATAATCAAATCCTTTTTCGGCATTAAATTCAGAAACATGATATTCCAAGGTCTGGGGATTTAACAATAAATATCGGTGCTGCTTAAGCACTTCATCGCATTTCTCTTTTCCCTTGATGCACCGGAAATAAATCCTGAAATAATGGTCTTTGTGATACGCAAGCAGGGGGATCAGCGCTTTGTCAAACTGCGCCCCTTGCAGCTGAATTTTTCTGATCAATATCCGCAATCCCAGCTCGTGCATCATGTGGTTCCGCACCATCCTGGCCCAGTATTTCCTTCTGGTGACTGCTGGATAAGTCCCGGTCAGGGCCGCAGTATCTGTAGCGGTTACCGCGACGATCCCGTTGCGGGTGATCCTGCCTATCGCCGCCGCCAGAAACGGATTGGGGCTGCCGAACGGATCAATGTCGATGTAATCAAAATAACCGCAGAACTGATCATCGATGCCGTGCTTGACTTGATTCAGTAAAAAAAGATTAGCATCATCATTATGGATGATAAGTTTATCTTTTTTCAGATTATTCAATTTCAGGTTCCCTGCAAACACCTTCGGAAAATTTTCTTTTATGTCATTCGCGAAAATATATTTTGCTTTTCCCAGCTTCAATTCTTTTAAGAAGCGCAGTTCTCTTATGCCCGAGCCGGCAAGAGGAGAAGCGATATTCATATTCTCATTCTCAACCGAATTAAGCAGCAGAATGGCAATGTTTCTATTGGAAGCCATCGCCGGATTGTAAAATACTTCCATGCCGGAATGGATTTTTGCGGGAAGATCAATCTTGATCTTGCATGATTGTTCGGTCACGAATTGCGGCATGAAAATGAAAAAGTAATGAGAATTTAAAAAATATCGTGCCGATTATGGATGATGTCCCTCATTTTCTTGGTTTAAAGCTCTGGTACAGAAGAGAATTTATCTTTCTGACGATCGCCGGAACTTCCGTGATGCTTTCGGCAGCGTAATCCGCTCCCAGGCCCAGCATCCGGTCATGCGTATGCTGTAATCTTATCCTTAACTCTTCCGCCGGCAGGGCATTGATTTCTGCTTCAGTCAATCCCATCTCGTTTCCGGTTTTAGTCAGGCCGACGCTCCACATGCCTGCATTTTTCCCTTCTAGGATATCTGGGATGGTGTCTCCTACCTTGACACATAAATATGGTTTCTTTATCCCGAGCAGCGCCGCATTAAGGTTGCACATATGCGGAGCATCCCTGCTGATGTTCCAATTATCCTCTGCGCCAAAAATGCTTCCCCAGCGGTAAAAGTTTCCTCTGCATACTGCAAATTCTCCAGTCGCGCATACGGTTGTATCAGGGACGTAGCCCTGCTTTGCAGCTTCGGCCATCAACACTTTCATCATGTCTCCGGTATAGCCGGTGGTAGAGCCTATCTTCAATCCCATCTTTCTTAATTCAGCTATCACTTCCAAAGTTCCGGGAATCAAGGCAGCGTAATCTGCCAACACTTCTATCTGCGCCGGAACAAACGATCCAAACATCTTCTGCACGTCGTCTTCAGCAGGCTTTCTTCCATACTGCTCTTTCCATCGTTCCTGCACGGCAGGATTTTCAGTGATTTTTTGTATATGCACTTTTTTATGCGCACCCATAGGTTTGCGCGCTTCTTCCATAGTTATCGGAACTCCCATTTCCGCAAATACTTTCCGGAATACTACTGCCGGAGCCATACACCCGTAATCCATAGTCGTCCCAGCCCAATCAAGAATTACCGCTTCTAATTTTTCTGCCATTATTTTCACCTTCTGAAATTAAATGTTTTCATGCCGCAAACTCCGATTTATAAATTATCTGCAACAAAGAGAGTAAATTTAAAAAGAACCCTTCAGCTTTATACTCTATGGCCATCAGACGACCGATCGTAACCGTACTTGGACACGTAGATCACGGCAAGTCCAGCATCTTAGACCGCATTAGAGGAACTGCCGTGGTATCCAGAGAAGCCGGCGGCATAACTCAGGCTATCGGCTGCAGCATCGTGCCCATAAAAACCATCCAAACTGTCTGTGGTTCATTATTAGATACCTTAAAATCGACCCTTACCATTCCAGGATTGCTGTTCATAGATTCTCCCGGACATGCCGCATTTATATCGTTGCGGAAACGCGGAGGATCTTTAGCGGATCTTGCCGTCTTGGTGGTGGATATAAATGAAGGGTTCCGGCCTCAGACTGTAGAATCAATAGAAATTCTCAAAGCAAATAAAGTGCCTTTCGTCATCGCTGCCAATAAGATAGATCTCCTTAACGGCTGGAAATACGATCCCAAAAAATTTTCTTTAGACAACATCAATTCTCTCAGTTATGAAATACAGGGAAATTTTGAAAAAAAGATGTATGAATTGGTCGCTCAGGCAGCTGAGCACGGGATGCAGGCGGAACGGTTCGACCGGGTCAGCGATTACACCAAACAGGTAGCTATAATTCCCGTTTCCGCATTCACCGGCCAGGGAATCCCTGAATTGTTGATGATCCTTACCGGATTGGCGCAGAGATATCTTGAAAAAAAGCTGGAGATCGACGAACAGGGATATTGCCGCGGGACGGTATTAGAGCTCAAGGAAGAAAAAGGGCTGGGCACGACCATCGACTGCATAATCTATAACGGAAAATTGCGCGTGAATGATATCATCATCGTCGGCTCTCTGGAGAAGCCGATCGTCACCAAAGTACGGGCTCTGCTGGAGCCGGTAGAATTGGCGGAGATGCGCGAGAAGAAAAGCCGGTTCAAGAACGTAAAAGGGGTCACCGCCGCTACCGGCGTAAAGATAGCTGCTCCAGAATTAGAAACTGCGGTTGCCGGAATGCCTCTGCGCAGCTGCTCAAATAATCCGGAAGAGATCGAGCGCGTAAAGGCAGAAGTCCAGCAGGAACTAACTGAAGTGATGAGCTTTTTGGAAAGCGAGAATGGCGTCATGGTCAAAGCAGACACCATCGGCGGTTTGGAAGCGCTGCGGCACATGCTGGAAGAGAAGAATATTCCTATCGCTTCAGTATCATTGGGCGATGTGGCAAAGAAAGACCTGTCCACGCTGGAATCATTGAAAGAAAAAGACGAATTTACCGGAGTCCTGCTGGGATTTAACATCGCGGTTTCTGCTGATCTGGCGGATTACGCCAAAGCAAAAGGGTTACGGCTTATTACTAACGAAGTAATCTACAAAATAATCGAAGATTACGAAAAATATGTCAGTAACCTGAAAAAAGAAATTGAGATCCGCGAACTTTCCAATCTGGTGCGCCCCTGCAAATTCTTTATTCTGAAAGGATACGTATTCAGGCAGAGCAATCCGGCCATTGTCGGCGTAGAAATTGAGGCCGGAAGAATTCGGGCGGGAGATCCGATTCTTCGCGCTGACGGAGTTAGAATCTCTGCGGTGAAAAGCCTGGGGCAGGAGCAGGAATCATTAAACATTGCCGAACAGGGAAAACAAGTCGCCATGGCTATGGACAATGTCACTATCGGGCGGCAGGTTAGGGAAGGAGATCATCTATATACAGATATTCCAGAGGATCATTTCAAAAAATTGAAAGAACTGAAAAAGCATCTTTCTAAAAGGGAATTAGAAGTTCTGAAGGAAATCGCAGAAATCAAGCGGAAAGATAATCCGGTGTGGGGGATTGGCAATGCAAAAGCTGACCATTCTTAATACCAGAGATATAAAGAAAATAAGGGAGCTCATGCTGGAACAGTATGGTGCGTTCTTTACTGGCGTTTATGCCTATCTGCAAAATGCCAACGGCAAATTATTTTTGATCAATAAAGATATAGTTAAGGTAGACTTGGAAAAATTGCGTGTTGATAAAGTGGGTTTATACGTTGCAGAAGTGAAGGACAATTCTGTCCGATTGAGCAAAGAAGGCGCGCAATTGTTGGCGAAAGAAAATCCAGATAGCTTGAAACATGTCGTTGCGCTGGATAAA
>JBBSZV010000005.1:0-21774 GCA_038044525.1 Nanobdellota archaeon | reverse complement strand
AGGACAAAAAAATTTCTTAGAAAATATAACTCAATTTATGAAACATAGCTTAATGAAATCAATCCGCAGATATTTGTCGCGGTATCTCTGGGTTATCCCGGAAGTCTTTTTACCATTGTAATACTCTTCACAGGTTTGGACTTCGCCGATCCATTCGCCGCAGATGGTTTTTACATCCGGCGGGGGAAGTATCACCTCTCCGGCTGCCTCGGTGGCAGAAAGAACAAAGCTTAAGATTCCTGAAGCCAGAAGTATTTTTTTCATTAGGGGGTTATTTTATTATTTATTATATGATATTTATTTTATAATTTATAGCTTGCCTAAAATGGCATCTATTTTCTGTTTCAGCTGCGGTTTCATCATGAAGCCTACGATCCGGCCGGCTTCTTCTCCATCATTAAATATGATCAGGCAGGGTATTCCGGTGACCATATGTTCAGAAGCGATATTCGGATAGTCTTCCGTGGAAACATTGGCAAATTTGAGCTTGCCGGCATATTCCTTGCTGGTCTCTTCAAATACGGGAGCTAACATCCGGCAGGGACCGCACCAGGAAGCCCAGAAATCTACGATGACCGGAAGTTTAGATTCAATAACCTCCTTTTGAAAGGTTTCTTGGGTTAATTCGAGAACCATTAATAACCTTCATTTAAACGTATGACATCATATGCATCCATGAGTTTTTTTTCCAGAGCGAGATCTTTTTGATTGTTGAAGTGATCTATGGTTGTTTGAATCAATGTTTCATAAGTTTCGTGAAGAAAATTCATATCTTTTGTATTTGAAGGCGGTTCACATACTCTTCTACTAACCGTATTGTCGTATCGGCAAATGGTGACAGAATTTAAACTTGTAAAAGGCGCACCATCTTTGAATTGAAGGGAGATGTCGCCTGGTTTTTGATGGAAAGGATCACCATGATATAAATCAAATCTTAATCCGCAGGAATCATAAGAGCACAGATATTTTTCATCAGCATCTGCTCTAACATCAAAAAAGTGGGACATATCTCCATAAATAATTGTCTGGAAGGGTGTATATCTGGTTGACAACGTCACATAGACACTATTTAATTCATCCTGCAGTGTTCGTTCGGGAGCACATTGCATCAGTTCAGTAGAAGCAACCGGTGCGGAAGGCACGGAAGCACCACATCCAGCAAGAAAAGCTGATAAAGCAAGCGCAGTATGTTTCATATTTAATCGTATTCAGCCTTTAGCTTTTATATTTTATGAATTATTTATCTTTGTCAACAAAAAGCTTTATAAAACCATTCTGCCTTATGTATACTTTAGGTGTATAATCAGGTATATAAAAGTGGTGAATATGTCAAAAATAATTTTATTATTGGTTGCTCTACTGCTTATCCCTTTTGCGTTAGCTCTGGAAGTAGAGAACGACTGCGTATATTATTTCTACGGGCAGGAATGCGAAGACTGCGCCGCTACTGAAGCGACGGTTTTTGGATTGGAACGGGCTTATCCGCATCTGCAGCTGCAAAAATATGAAGTATATCATAATTTCCAGAATTTTGAGCTGCTGCAGCAGTATTATGACGCTTACGGCATCGAGAAAAAATCACGCTCTATCCCCGCGATATTCATGAAAGGCAATTATATGGTCGGTTCCAAAGCCATCACTTCCCTGCTTGAAGAGCGGATCAAGGATAATTCCGACCCGAACTGCCCTTCGCTGTCTCCTGAGCAGCAGGCGGTCGGCATTTTAGGAGAGGGAGAGACGCCCAACATCCTAAGCACTTTAAGTTTCTCTTTGCTAACCGGCGATGCCTTAAGCAATATGTTTGCGCCCGGCATGGTAGCTTTGGTGCTGCTTTTTCTGGCAATCCTTTCTGCCACTAAAAGCAAAGAAGAGATCATCAAAGCCAGCGCTTATTATATTGCCGGGATCTTTCTGGCCTATCTTCTTTTCGGCTTGGGCATGTTTTCATCTTTCTATGATTCACAGCTGCATTACCTGTTCTACAAAAGCGTGGGCATAGCCGCGATGCTGTTCGGCCTGGCCGGGGTGCAATCATTTTTTACCGCCTGGGAATTGGTGCTGCCGCACGATTTACGGAATCATCTGAAATCAGTCCTGGCTTACGTACTTTCACCCGCCGGAGTTTTATTTATGGGTCTAGTCGGCGCCATGTTCACTCTCGCCGGCGTGGGCAGCTCTTTTTATCTGCTGAGAGACCTGTTTGCCGGAGGTTTCATGCGCAGCATCGTTTTTCCGCTGATGCTGTATTATAGCGCAGCAGCCCTGCTGATCTTTATCGGCGTAGCCGCGCTGTTCAACCTTTTGCGCTCGCTGCTCAAGCATGCGGTAGAAGTTCAGGAAGGCACTTCCGACCTGAAACGGGAACGCTGGAAAAAACATTATGAAAAAGTATTGTCTTTTTGCGTGAGAGGCACTATTTTGGTCTTGGGATCGGTATTGGTCTTCATGTAGAATTAGAATTTTCTTGTTTAGGGCGTTAATATCCACTTAATTTTTAACTGATATATTTGAACTGATATATTTGTTAACTGATATTTAATGGTGATTTAACCGTGATCAATTAGGTTGGTTATCTGGTTTATTCTTTTTAAAAAGTTCAAGAGCGAATAGAGGTAATGTTCTTTCTTTCTGAGGTGTTCTTTCTGCGGTTTCTGGTTTGATAGTTTCAGGTATCTCTTCCGGTTCCGCTGCTTTGCTTGTTTCAGCCGTATGTTCAGCGCTCAGGCAGTTCAGCTCCTTAGAATAATTTTGCAGCGTCTCGATGGCCATCATTCCTAATATTTGTTTAGATCGGTCCCTGAGGGCTTTAATCCGTCCGGCCGTATCAAAATTGTGTTTAAGTATTTCCACAATATTTTCTAAAGCATGCAGATTTGCCATGCCGCCGGAATGTGTCTTTTTCTTATAATTACGGGGAAAAGCGCCGTCTTCCAATTCCACTGACAAGGAAAATCTAAACCCGATGCCATGTTGGATAAAGTCGGGTAGAAATAATATAGCTTCGTATTCACTTCCTTGTGTGGCATGGCCGGTAGCCAGGTTATCTTCCCGTAAATCCGCGGGAATAACGCCGTAAAGCGCTTCCAGATACTGCGGCAGCTTATTCCCCTTTTCTACATTTAATGCGGGAGATAGTTTCTTGATTCGGTTAAGGCATTCCGGACATTTCTCTATACCTAAATGCCGGCAGGTTTCCGGCAGCAGCAATCTCTCAATAGCCATTTCCACAGGAGAAGGCACCGGAACTGAACGCGCTTTTTGCGCAGCTAAATTATTTATGGTCTTGACCAGATATTTTTCCATCTGTTCTTCGCTGGGCAGGGTGTAACGGCGGAGCAATAAAACCTCTGTCAGCGGCATCGAATCTTCCGTGATAAATCCGTCATCTCTCAGATAGACCTCATTCTTACATGCGGTTTCGTAGCCGGGCAGCTGGATATCCATATGTTTTACTTATAAACTTAAATATTATATAAATATTCACAAAATATTAAAGCTTGCATAACTTTTAGAAGATATGGCTTCGGTTCCGAAAGTAAAAATAGTGTTTTCTCTGCTTGAAAAGACGCATACGCTAACTATGCTGGAGGAATTGAAACACTATACGCCGTTTCAGATGCTGATCATGACTTTATTAAGTTCCCGCACTAAAGATTCTACGACCATACCTATCGTAAAAAGACTGTTTGCAAAATATCCCGGTCCGGAAGATTTTATCAAGATGGATGTCCAAGGATTGGAAAAAGAGCTGTACGGCATCGGATTTTATAAGGTCAAAGCGCGGAATGTAAAGAGATCAAGTAAGATAATTTTAGAAAAATATAACCTGACAATTCCGGATAATTTTGATGGGCTGGTCTCGCTTCCCGGCGTGGGGAGAAAGACCGCCAATTGCGTGCTGGCATACACTTTCAAGAAGCCGGCTATTGCGGTAGATGTCCACGTGCACAGGATTTCAAACCGCTTAGGCTGGGTGAAAACTGCTCATCCGGAAGAGACTGAAGAAGCGTTGAAGAAAGTTATCCCCAAAACTCTATGGATAGATGTAAATAGGCTGCTGGTCGGTCATGGACAGAGTATTTGTGTCCCGATAAATCCTAAATGTAATCTTTGTACCATTAAGAAGTATTGCGATTACGGGAAAAAGGGGAAGGGTGTCTGATGGGCTTAGATGCTTTGCTGGATGCCTTGCCGATCATCGAAGATACTTCCGCTCCTCTTTTAGTCCGGGAAAGGGCAGAAATCACTTTCAGATCAGGTAAAAAGACTTTAGCTTATGTAGTGGGAAATACCGATGGCGGAAAGTTGATTTATGATTGCGATGCGATCAAAATCGCCGGAAAATGGTATATCGAAGCCCGGCATCAGGTCCATATTGCCCGTACTGAGATTGTCACTTATATCCCCTTGCGTCCGTTGCTGATGATGGTGCCGGTGAGAAAATAAAGATTAAACCGATTATAGAAAAAATTAAATAGATTGATATTATTTTTTTATGATATGGTAAAATTATGGTCTGGGGCGTATTTTCCTAACGAACGATGGGCAGATAACCGGGAGTATTACCGGCAGATTCTTTCTGATTATAAGTCTTCACCTTCTCTCAGAAAAATGGCGGCGGAAGACCTTTCGCTTCAAGAACAATTTTCACCGGCAAGACGGCATACCCGGCTGGTTGGGCATCGCGTTGGCATTTACGCTTTCCAGAATCATACTTGGGAAGAGCGGGGAAATGGTCTTATTGCAGTAGGAGAACTGGAGCAGCTTTTAGAGATAGATATCGGACAAGAATTGGTAAAGATGGCAGAGCATCCTTACGATGCCGAAATAGTACAGGAAAATGTCCGAGTGCCTAAATCTGATGGCAGCTATGTCCAGGGAGTCCGGATGAGGGATGTATTGCGCAAGACTGGGGCGGTAAAAGCAGCAGAGAGTTATCTCAAAATACAATTTGGTTTCTATGGATATGCGGATTATTATTTTGAACCGCTGCGGGAATCGGTAAGTCCTGCCCGGCCTTTAGAGTTTCAGGTAGTTGCCTATTTTTCTGTAGATGAAAAATTAGTGAAAGAGAAGAAAAGGATCATACAGGCGAGGTTTGAGAAAAAGCCCAGCGGCAATGTTCCAACCAACAATTTCCGTTTTCGCACTGCGGTGCGTTAATGCCAGACAATCTTTACTGTCTTTATCATCGCTACTGCCATCCAGATCGCATTCAGGAATAAGAACGGCCAGCTCTGAAGAGAGTACGCATAATACATCAGCAGACCGGAGCCGGCAATATTGAGAAGATTGTAAAGCACCGTCTCGGAGTTGAATCTTTTATAAAATTCATCTAATACAAATGCGGCAAGAATAAATATTACGCCCGCGATGCCCGCTACAAAATTCAGTTCCATTTTCTCCTCCTCGTCTCTTTAGCGAGAGCGATGAAATGTTCTCCTAAACCCTTGACCAGCATCTTTTGTTTTTTTGCGGTCTGGAGAAGTTTTTGCAGATGTTCCTGATGCGGCAGATGCAGGAACTGCACCGCTTCATCCAACGGCGCTTCTTTTTGGATAAGGCTGTTGGCGTGGTGATATTTGCAAGAAAGCGATTTAAGATTTTTTTCCAAAGACTTTATATCTTCGATGAGATGCGTGGTGTTGACGAACTCGTCATGCAGCAGGAGATTGGTAAGATAGTTAGCTTTGGCCTTATCGCCGTTGAGCGTGGTCAATTTCAGCTCGATCAGGTGCCGGGAATATTCCTGCAATTTCTGGTTCAATACCTGCGCGTATTCCAATTCCTTGACTGTTTTCTGGACCGCGTATAAGATGTCGTTGATTTTCTGTTTTTTTTCTTCAGGTAGTTTTTGCAGGAAAGGAAGATGTTTATTGGTATTGGTTCTGACAGGCTTTATCCAATTCTGCTGGAATTTCTGCAGGTGTTCAGAAAAGTCCGGCAGGGCATGGACTTCCTTCTTAAGTTCGCGCAGATCCATAGGAAAGGAAGGGGCTGCTAAATATATAAACGTTATGCTTGGGAAGGCGGAGATGGATTTTCGGTTATTCGCCTGCGAACAAAACGCAAAACCCAACCGCAACCTTTATAAATTGAAGCCCAAAATAAAGTATCATTCCAGTATATGGAGGATATCGCATAATGTTCTACAAAGTCAAGGTAAAGGATCATATCCGGGTGCCGCCGAAAGCGTTCAATCTGAGCAAGAAAGAGGCGGTGCTGCAGAATATCAAGGTAAGCTATGACAATTTTGTTTCCAAGGAATTAGGCTTAGTAGTCAACGTAATAGACGTCGGCGAGGTCAAGGAAGGGGTTATCGTACCCGGGGATGGCGCCGCTTATTATGAAGCTGAATTTGAGCTTTTGGCTTTCCGTCCGGAACTGAACGAATTGGTCTATGGGACCGTGCGCGACATAACCGATTTCGGCGCATTTATTGATATGGGCGGTGCAGAAGGCATGGTACACATCTCCCAGAGCATGGACGATTATGTTTCCTTCAGCAAAGAGAAGGTTTTGCAGGGAAAGAAAACTGGGCAGACCCTTAAAGTAGGAGATAAGTGCAAGGCCAGGATAATCGCGGTAAGCTACAAAGACCTGCATAATCCAAAGATCGGGCTGACCATGCGTCAGGAAGGCTTAGGCAAGATGGAATGGCTGGAGCAGCCGGCTGTGGTTACTAAAGAAACCAAAGAAACCAAAGAAAACAAGAAAGAGGAGAAGAAATAAGAACATGGCTGATCATGAGAGTCAGGAATTGAATCAATTGGACTTATTGATATTAAAACATTTTCATCTTTTGGATACCAAAACTGAAGAAACATCACAGCGGCTTAAAGAATTAGCAGACCATAACTATCGTAAAAATCATAATATTACTTCATTGATAGTAGAACGTTACGAAGGACAGCTGCCTAAAATAGACCTTGCTATAGACATTGCTGATGCTTTTTCAGGTACTGCTTATTGCGATAGTGTTCAAGATTTAGCGGTTCAGGAAGATGTGTTTAGGGTTTACGGCGCTGATGTCAGCGGTTTTGAATACATATCAGATATGGTTGAAGGCGATGCAGATAAAAACGGCGTAGTTAAATTATCCCTAGAATATGTACTGATAGACTATGTCTTGAAGTTTAAAGTGACTTTCGAGAGCACGAAAAAAATAAGATTGCCCGCAGAACAATCACCCGAGGAACAATAACATGGCAAAAAAAGAAGCATGTAAACGCTGTAAATTATTTGTTGAAGGAGATGCCTGCCCATCCTGCGCTTCGACCAGTTTCACCAGCAGCTGGCAGGGAAGATTATACGTCGTCGATGTGGCAAAATCCATGATCGCTGAAAAGATCGGCATAAAGATGAAAGGCGAATACGCCATCAAGATAAGGTGAGGAATATGGAACTGACATTTACTGAGAAAAAAGACAATATCCTGCAGGAAAGAATGGAAGTTAAAGGAACCGTTAAATTTGAAGGTTCCACTCCCAGCAATGCGCAAGTCTGCGAAGAATTAGCAAAACAGTTGAAGACCGACGCAGGCAAGGTAGTGCTTCGCCACATCTATACGACCTACAGCAAACATGAAGCGAAGTTTGAAGGTGTAGTATATAATTCTGTGGAAGGAAGGAAGAAAACCGAACGCAGGACTCCGCAAGAGAAAAAGAAAATGGCGGAAGAGATGAAAGCCGCCGCAGAAGAAAAGAAAAAAGCCAAAGAAACGGCAAAAAAGGAATAAGATTTTCATGAAACTATCGACGGTTTATAGTTTAATTGGATATGTGGGGATTGCAGGAGCTGTAACCAGTGTCGCTGGGACAATAATGTATTCTAATATTCTGGAAAGTCAGCAAAATGGTTCTCAACCACAGATAGAAATTCCAAGATCAATGAACAACCACATTGTCATGAGCGGTATTTTTAGTGCAGTTCTTTCTAGTTATGGGTTTTTAATGGCTGCCCAAGCAAAAAAAGAAGAACAGAAAAAGGGACTTGAAAATAAATTAAATGAAAAAGGTGAACAATAAACATGGCAGCTCCACAGAAAGGAAAACCGGCCGCAAAAGGCGGAGCGAAGAAAGGCAAACCCGGCAGCCAGCTCTGGAAATTATACGAAGTGCAGGGAGAAAAATTAGTGCGGAAAAATAAATTTTCTCCCAAATCTCCGGGCGATTTCATGGCTAATCACGGAGACCGGATGGTCTGCGGCAAGACCGGCTATACTGAATACAAGAAGAAGTAAAACAGAATGAAAATTTCTAAGACAGTTGCGGGAGCATTAGTTGCTGCAGGAGTTTTAGTATTTGGGGGTTCTTTGTATGCTGTTACCGATTACAGAGCAGAAGCAGAAAATATACGCAGCCATTCTGAGTATCATCGCAGATTAAAAGAGATTGAAGAGAATCTTCCAAAGATGCAGCAAGAAGTTGCTGAATGTATGCCTTCAACCAGGTCATTGCCAGCACCAGAATGTCTTGACCTCAAATTGAGATACGATTCAATGGTCAATGAAAAGACAGAAATTTTAGATAATCCTGCTTACATCTATTTAGAAGCGAAAGTACGGGAACATTTAGGTGCAAATTATGCGGTGGAGACGGTTTATGTATTAAGCCTGGCTACAATGATTGCCGGAGCAGTTGCTTACACAAGAAGGAAAGATGAAGAAGAATTACAAAATGTATTGGAACTTGACCTGGCACTTAAAGCTCTGGAAGTTAAAGCTTTAGAGGAACTTAAAAAACTTGAAAAAGAAGAAAGTGATGTTCTTGTCAGCAGAAGAGATCTTGAAGCTCTGGAGAAAGGAGAAGATCCTTTTAAACTATAATCATTAATCTAATAACAATTAATTTAATAAATCATCTATCTCTACTAGTTTTTAATGTTCAACAAACTTAAACAAGAATATTCTTCCTGCGCGAAATGTCCGGCGTTATGCCAGTCCAGGACGCAGGTGGTGTTCGGTGCAGGCAACCAGCAGGCGGAAATATTGCTGATCGGAGAAGCTCCGGGAGCGAATGAAGACCGCGAGGGGATCCCTTTCTGCGGGATGTCTGGGCAGGTGTTAAACGAACTGTTGATTGCCGCCGGATTATCGAGGGAAGATATTTTCATAACTAATACTATCCTGTGCCGTCCGGAGAATAATCGCAATCCAGCTAAGGAAGAAGTAGAGAACTGCCGTGACCGGCTGGATAAGCTGATCCAGATTCTGCAGCCTAAAGTGATAGTGACTATCGGCAATTTTGCCACGGAAAGAGTTCTCGGGAAGAAAGGTATCACTTCAATCAGAGGAAAAGTGTTTGAGAAGGACGGGCAAAAGATAATCCCGGTCATACATCCGGCGAATTATCTGTATTCCGGCAGGAATCCAGAAATGTTCCTGCAGATGAAGAAAGATTTTGAGATGATCGCGGCGGTGGCAAAAGAGAACCAAAAAGAAAAAAGACTAAGCGATTTTTAAGAGTTATATGTCTCCAGGATGCTGGCCATCACCACATATGGATCCATGTTTGCGCAGGGCCTGCGGTCTTCCAGATATCCCCTGCCTTTTGCGGCGACCTGCCATGGAATCCTGATGCTTGCACCACGGTCAGAAACGCCAGCTCTGAATTCAGTATAAGAGCAAGTTTCGTTTTTTCCAGTAAGGCGTTCTTCAATCCCTTCACCGTATACGGCAATATGTTCTCTCTGGCGTCTTCTGAACTTTTCTATTATTCTATCAAAGCATGCTGAACTTTCTCGCATCTCTTTGGTTGAGAAATTATTATGTGCTCCGGCACCGTTCCAATCTTCTTTTGCCGGCTTTGCTTCCAACGATGCGATAATCCCGAATTTCTCTCCAATCCTGCTGAGCAGGTATCGTGCGATCACTAAATCATCTGCGACACGCAAGGGGCTGCTTTCTTTAGTTCCATTTCCCATCTGGAATTCCCATTGCCCGGGCATGACTTCCGAATTTGTACCATCAATGACCAGCTTTGCATCCATGCAGGCGTACATATGTTCTTCTACTATTTCCCTGCCAATTATCTTGTCTGCTCCATTTCCACAATAGTATTTCCCTTGCGGTTCAGGAAATCCTTCTCCCTTTGGAAAGCCTAACGGCCTGGCTATGCGGGAAAAGTCTTTATCATCAATGCGCATGAAAGTATATTCTTGCTCTATGCCAAACCAGAATTCCTGTTCCTTGTATTTTTCGGCCAACCCCCGCAACAATGCTCTGGTATTAGACTGATGAGTTTTATCTCCCGGCACATCGAATACTTCGTTTAGCACTAACACAGATAAATAATCGGGTCTTGCTTTCGCTCTGATGGGATCCAAATAAACTTTTACTGGCTTCAAAACGCAGTCAGAAAAATGCCCCTCTGCCTGGTTGGTGCTGCTTCCATCAAATCCCCAAACCGGCAATCTATTCATTTCTGCTGAAAGATCCTCTACTTTTGTTCCATGGGGCATTTCAATTATTTTTGTTTTACTTCTAACATCGGGGTTTTTGTTAAGGTCTAATTTAACGTTGCCCGTTTCATCTTTTACTAGATTCTTCCCGTCTAACCATAAATATTCCGCAATGACTTTCATATTTCCACCTCAATGGTGTTTTTAGTTAAAAGAACAAAGTCTTTCTTTAACTTTTGCTCGCATTTTGTTTGTTTTTGTTTAATAAATACGCAAATTTTAAATAATCTTTAAATGTCATACCTTAAAAACAGAAATAAATTAAACATTTGTCCAAATGCTTAAGCCTAAAGATATTGAAATCGTAAATATTTTGACAGATAATGCCCGCCTTTCATTTAGGGAAATCGCCAAAAAAGCAGGCATTTCGGTCGTTACAGTTATCAATAAGGTAAAAGAATTGGAAAGACAAGGTGTTTTGAAAGGATACACTGCAGAGATAGATTATGAAAAATCGGGTTATGATGTCCAAGCCATTATTCATCTGCAGATCTCTAAAGGGAAATTGCTTGAAGTAGAAACCAAGATTGCAGTCCATCCCGGCGTTTTTGCGGTTTATGATACGACGGGAAACTTTGATGCAATAATCGTAGCTAAATTCAAAAGCAGAAAATCGTTGGACGCTTTCCTTAAGAAAATCCAGACTTATGATTTCGTGCAGAGGACGGAAACACAGCTCATATTGAATACTATCAAGGAAAGAAATGTCCGGATGGAATAATTGTGCGACATAAAAACATATAAATACGCGCTTATTCAGGTATCATGATTTTATTACACTATGGAAGCAGACGAACTTCGCGGCAAATATCTGGATTTTTTTAAAAGTAAAGGGCACGCTGTCATCCCTTCCGCTTCGTTGGTGCCTAAAGACGACCCCTCCGTACTGTTCAATACTGCGGGTATGCAGCCTTTAGTTCCGTACCTTTCCGGCCAGCCGCATCCGCTGGGAAAACGTTTAGCGAACATCCAGAAATGCCTTCGTACGGTCGATTTTGAAAACATCGGGGATGATACTCACCATACTTTCTTCCAGATGCTCGGCAACTGGTCGTTGGGCGATTATTTCAAGGAGGAGACTATCAAGTGGAGTTTTGAATTCCTGACGGGGAAAAAATGGCTGGATCTTCCCTTAAATAAGCTGGCCTTTACGGTGTATGAAGGAGATAAGACAGTTCCCCGCGACACGGAATCATATGAGCTGTGGAAAAATTTAGGCGTTCCGGAATCCAGGATCGCTTTCTTGGGCAAGGATAATTTCTGGATCGCCGGCGAGACCGGGCCCTGCGGCCCTTCTACGGAGATGTTTTACTGGACGGGCGAAGGAAATCCCCCCGCCAGATTTGATCCTAAAGATGGGCGGTGGGTAGAGATCTGGAACGATGTCTTCCTGCAGTATAACAAAAACAAAGACCGCTCGATCACTCCGCTGAAACAGAAAAATGTCGATACCGGGATGGGTTTTGAAAGAACTCTTGCCGTGCTGAACGGCAAGAAAAGCGCTTATGAGACTGACCTGTTCCTGCCGGTCATCAGGAAGATGGAGCAGCTTAGTGGGAAAAAGTATAAGAATCACACTAAGGAGATGCGTATCATAGCGGACCATGTCCGGGCAGCTACGTTTATCTTGGGAGATGACAATACGGTTCTTCCTTCAAATATGGACCGCGGCTATGTCCTGCGAAGATTGATAAGAAGAGCAGTACGATATGCTAAGCAGATAGGATTGCCTGACAATTCCTTATCCTCATTAGCGGAAATAATCGTTAAAGAGTATGGCGGTTATTATACTGAGTTAAAAGAAAATAAACTTAAAATATTGGAAGAACTGCAGAAAGAAGAAGAAAAGTTTGAGAAAACTCTGGAGAAAGGCCTGAAAGAATTTGAGAAGATGTCTTCGCAGGGAGATATCTCCGGCAGGGACGCGTTCTTATTGTTCCAGAGTTATGGGTTTCCATTAGAGATTACCGAAGAACTGGCTGATGAAAAGAAAATTAAAGTGGACGTGGAAACATTTTTAGCGGAATTTCAGAAGCACCAGGAATTATCGCGGAAAGGAGCAGAGCAGAAGTTCAAAGGCGGTTTGGCGAACATCACCGCAGAAACGACCAGATTACATACTGCCACTCATCTGTTGAACGAAGCATTGCGAAAAGTCATTGATAAAAATATCCGGCAGCGGGGAAGCAATATCACTCCGGACCGCCTGCGGTTTGATTTCAGTTTTGACCGGAAGCTGACTGCTGAAGAGATCAAGAAAGTAGAAGGCGAAGTCAATAGAGTGATAAAATCAGCATTGCCGGTTATCCGTAAAGAACTGCCCCAGAAAGAGGCGGTAAAATTAGGCGCGCAGATGGAATTCGGGCAGAAATATCCCGATAAGGTTTCAGTCTACTTCATGGGCGATTATTCCAAGGAATTCTGCGGAGGACCGCACGTCAAAAATACTAAAGAACTGGGAAAATTCAAGATCATCAAAGAGGAAGCCAGTTCCGCCGGCGTGAGAAGGATCAAGGCGATCCTGGAGTGAGCCGGCCAAGATGGAAGCTGCAGAAATAATCTCGGGGGTATATCACCTAAATTTTCCGACCCAGCAGGTCTTAGCTTCTACTTTCCTGCGTTTCCAGGAGCATTACGAATCTCCGCAGTTCAGGGATAAGATTTTTTCCTTGGATGAATTTAGGAAGTGGTATATCGCCAATTCCGAGAATGGAAAAAAAACCGGTAAATTTACTTACTATGAAGATTGGACCGGTTTTAATATCCCCTCCTATGTCTTAGCTCCATTTTATCAAGGCCTGTTCGATCCGCTTTCCGAACCGGAAAAATCATTTTTAAAAATTTTTGCAGATAAGAAAGAGGCCAAATTTTATGTGATCGGCACTTTCGGCGACTGCCGCGCTGCCGAGAGCGCTCTTGAGCATGAGATAGCCCACGGCTTGTTTTATATCGATGAGGGATATAAGCTAAAAGTCCTACGCATCCTCGCTGCGGTGAAACCGGAAGATAAGGCCCGGATCAGAACTCACTTTATGGATGGCGGGGGATATGATGAAAAGGTAATCGAAGATGAAATGCACGCCCATCTGGCTACTGAGCCGGAGTATTTTACCGGCAGATCTTTAATGATAGATGACCTTCCCAAAGTCCACCGTCAGCTACGGAAGATATTCGATGCCTATTTTGACAAACATACTAAAAAATAATTGTTGATGAGTATACCCCATAGCTTGCAAGAAATGAGAAAAATACAAAGAATGCAGCAACGATTGCATTCTTGTACAGAAATGAACTTTCCAGTTCATTTCTTGTATCTCATTTCTGCACAGCACACGATAAGAAATCTATCTTATCGGTGCGTCAGAGAAGTAAGTTTCTTCTCTGAGCGAAATACAACTGATATTGTATTTCTTGTGCTGTGGGGATTTTGATTTCAAAAAATAACTTTGCCTGCCTATACTGCCTATGAACCGGATTTTATCTGTCGTCAAAAGGATGCGGCAAAAGTCCGGACTCTTTTTCTTTTTCTAGGGCTTTATGGTGGCTTTTCCAATAATTCCTGCCTTTTTTCATCTCTTCGCATTCCGTGATCTCGTGGAGAACCGTGCTTCTAAAAAAGTTCCGTGAGACTTTCAGCCCCTTTTTTCGGATCTTGCACGGGCAGTCAGACACATAATTCCTGCCTTCTTTATAGTGGTGCGAAGATATCCAGATCTCGTCCAGGGGGATGAATTCGTGAACCATCCCATGCCCGCCATGCCCAAAATAGACGCACAGGTTATTTTTTATCCATCTGTTGTCCACAGAAAAAATTTTATAGCCTTTTTCAGCGCCCGCGGACTTTTTCCATTTCCCGGCCAGGGCGAAAGAACCGTCTTTATTTTTTGCCCCCAGTTGGATCTCTTTTTCCAGGATAGACCAAGTCTTATCCCTTTTATCTTTAGGCACGTTTTGTTTAAGCATATAATGTTGAAGCATCTTAAATTATAAGATTCTCATTTAAATGATTTTTACTAAGATCTGTTTCTCCACGCTTGTTTTTTTGACGTCGTTCCGGCCGCAACTAAATCCCCCCGCAAATAAAAAGATTTATATATCCACTCTTCATAGATAATCTAAGCATAAAAAGAGGAAACCATGAGAGATTTAGTTTTATCTGCGCACCTTATAATCGGTTTAGCCCTGATAACTTTCTCAATAGTGGTTCTTTTATATCTGGATAAAAAACCGCGTTGGCTCAAGTCTCTTTCCGCGGCGATAGCGGCGCTGAGCTGGGCTTTGTTATTCCCTTCCGGAAAATTGTACCTTACTTTTTATCCGGCCACCAAGACGCTGGTCAAGGCCGGCTCCTGGCCATGGGCGCATTCCGTGGTGATGGAGACTAAGGAACACTGGGGTCTGCTGCTTCCGGTTATCGCTACCGTCGCTGCCGCTCTGGTCTATTCCGGAAAAACTAAAGAAAGCAGAAAATGGTGGATTTTAGTCATCGTGCTTTCTGCGCTGTTAGGGATGATGGGAAGGATCGTCAAGATGGGGGCGTTGGCATGATGAAAAGATTTAATGTTTATCTTGGAGCCGCAGCCGGAGCTTGGATGCTGGTGATCTTGGTAGTAACAGCAGAACTGGTCGAACCGTTCAAGAATTTGCTGAAAGGCTTATTTGGCCATCATTGGATCGGCAAGGCGGTGATCATGTTTTTGGCTTTCGCCATCGCCGGCCTATCGATGCGGAATAAACATTCCGTTGCCGGCGTTTCTGACAGCAGATTAGCATGGTACGGAGTTTTAGCAAGCTTGGCGGCGATATTATTATTTTACCTCGCAGAATTTTTTTGAAGAGAACAAAATTAAAAAGGGCGGATTGAAGGGAACTGGATGGAAAAACAAAAAATAATCGCGGTGGCGGTAATATCGCTTTTTGTAGGAGTTATTGCGTACTTTTTTTTCCAGTCTGAAACCGCAAAAGATCAAGTCCCTTCTTATGTTACGGGAGAAAAAAGAGCGATATATGAATGGGCGAAAACTGCGGAAGGAGCCGGCTTGCTGGAACAGATACCTTGTTATTGCGGCTGTAAATATGAAGGGCACAAACATGCCCGGCATTGCTTTTGGCGGGACGACGGGACTTTTGACAAGCACGGCGTGACCTGTTCGGTGTGTCTGGACATCGCTAAAAAAGCAAAGCAGATGCATGAGCAGGGTACCAGCGTCTGTGAAATAAGGCAAGAGATCGACCAATTTTACGAGCCGAACAAACATCTCGGCACCGACACGCCCCTGCCGGACGGATGTTATTGAGCTGCCTTAGATGAAAACCAATGCTCGGACATCTTGCGATGCAGCTTGGTTGGAATGCGGCGGAATGATTTATGGTTGAGAATCTTACTCTGGGGATAATAATTGCGGCGGCTTTAGCTGACAGCATCAACCCCTGCGTTTTCGGCGTCTTGATATTTCTGCTCGCTTACATGACTAAAGTTTTTAAAAATAGAAATAGAATGCTGCTGGCGGGTTTCATCTATGTGACTTCTGTTTATATCACTTATTTCCTGATGGGCTTAGGTATATTTACATTAACATATACTGCCGGCCTAGCCAAGCCGTTTTACTGGTTTGCGGCTTCGCTGGCGATAATCGCGGGATTGTTCGAAGTGAAAGATTATTTTTGGTATGGCCGATGGTTTTCGCTGCAGATGATTCCCGGAGCGGCTGAAAGGATCAAAAAATATTCGGCCGTGATGGCGAGGATGGAGATCCAACAGCCGGCGATCAGCCTGGCGGTGGCGGCCTTCTTAGGGATTTTTGTAGTTTTTGTGGAATTGCCCTGCACCGGCGCTCCTTATCTGGCGATACTGGGGATGCTTTCAAAAGGCCAATATGTTTCAGGGATACCTTTGCTGCTCTTATACAATTTGGTGTTCATATTGCCTTTATTTGCGATCATCGGGTTGGTATATCTGGGACATGCATCAAAAAAGCTGGAAAGATGGAAAGAAGAAAATAAAGGATTGATGAGATTGATGATCGGATTGTTCTTATTGGCGTTAGGATCATATATGATCTGGGCGGTCATCTGACCTTAAGAATTCAAAAGCATCTGCGATAAATCGCCCGGTAATTCTTTGGTTCTTATGCCTACGTTTCTCAGCAGGTCGTAACGAACCTGATAAAGCGGATGTTCTTCCCATCTTACTTTGAATCCGTCTTCATCTGATCTCTGTTTGGCTTTCATCACCGTTTCCTTGATGGTTGCTGCGGTATGCTCTTGGAATCCATGCCAGGAATCTGCCGTCCGGTATTTTTCCATCAGCCAGAAAAACAATCTTCCTTCCTCCAAAGCAAGGTCATCTAAGTCTAATTCTATACCCAGATGGGTCCGGTAAGTACCTATTTTGTAAGACATACGCTGCTGAGAAGCCGGAACTTTATATACGTTTCTTAGGATTTGATGACTCTTTCCATGGTTACAACCATAAAGTATTTAATCTAAGAAATCTATGGCTTGGTTATGAAAGCTTTCCATAAGTTTTTTGACCATACCGCTGACGTGCTGTTTGTAGCCCGGGCCGAGACTTTGCCGGAATTATTCAACCAATGCGCTCTGGCGGTAGAAGAGACCATGGTGGATGTCTCGAAGATCAAGCCCAAACAAAAAATAAAGATACTTGGCGAGAGCAAAAAAGTAGACGGCCTCTTGTTTGATTTCATGGAAGAATTGGTGTTCTTTAAGGATTACAAGCAATTATTGTTCAGCAGGTTTGAAATCGTCATCACTGAAAAGGATGGGACGTATAATCTGTCCTGCAACGCTCACGGGGAAAAACTGGATGTGGCCCGCCACGATCCCAGAGTAGACGTAAAAGCGGTCACCATGCACGAATTTGAAGTGAGCAAGGATAAACAGGGATGGAAAGCGAAAGTGCTGCTGGACATATGACTGTATGACTTGTGTCATTAGCCGGCAGGAAAAAGCCAGCAGGAAAATTTATTGTTGATGAGTATGCTCCGCTGCTTGCGGCGGGTTTTTTGGTATTCTATTTTGAAAGTCTCTGGCAGCATTCTGGTTTATAAGAAAATTATAGAAGGCGCGTTAAAGATTTAGTCATCACTTGGTTATCAGCGGGAAAAATCTACGCGATGATCATCTGATATCCAGCGCTTTCATGATCTGATCCAATTTCCGGTTGATCTCGCCCAGCTCGCTTCTGGAAGGGGCGGAACGCTCTGATCCATGATCATCATTTTTCCTGAAGCAATCGCTGCAAAATACCGGTTTGCCGCTGGTGGGCTTAAATGGGACTTCACAGCGGACACCGCATTTCGCGCAGACCGCCGTAAACATATTTTTTTCAAATGAAGGACTGGGATCCCGGCGCTCAAATCGGTCTTCCCTTCCCATAGGCCTGGAAACGGATCTGCTGAACCTTTTAGGGCGGTCGTCCTCAAATCTACTGAAACTTCGGTCAGTCGTCCTCTTGTTTCTTGGTTTAAAGCTGCCCATTTAGTATCGGCCTCAAAGGGTTATCGAGTGTTATTTAGTCTATCAAAATGCTGTCTGTTTATAAATCTGTGTCCAGAATCTTTATAAATGGATGGTTAAATCCCAACTATATACTACAGGATATAAATAATGGCTACCATCCAGATAAAAGGATATGATATCGTTCCCCTAGCTATCAAGGACTCCTACGACCGCCGGGCGGTGCAATATAGAAACAATATCGTCGAAATCTTAAGGAAGGTCGGAGTCAAGGAAGAGGATATCGATGTCAAGCTGGAAGTGAGCGCTTTCCGGAGCGCGCCGGCAGCAGCTTCTTGGTATCTCGACGGCCATCACCTGTATTTCAGTTATAAGCTCGCCAGGAAACAGGTGGAAAACTTATATATCGTGTTCAAGATAATCGAACTGGAAGTCAAAGCCGTGCTTGCGGGTAAAAAGACTATCGAAGAATTCATCAGCGCGTTTTCGGAAGAGCGCGATGTTGAAGATAAACGTAAAGAAGCGCGGAAGGTTTTGGGCGTAGAACCTGAGGTCACGGACCTGGGAGCCATAAATGCTAAATATAAAGATCTGGCGAAAAAAAATCATCCCGACATGCCCGGGGGAAACGCAGAAAGATTCAAAGAGATCAATAACGCGCATAAGATCTTAAAACGGGAACTGGAGTAAACTTGCGGAACATCAAAATCTCAGAACCTTACTGCGCAGTTATCGACATCGTTCCGCAATCTAATTTATAATCAAATTCTATTTTCTTGAAGCGTTCTTCATCTTCCGGACAGACCATGGTGAGCGCATAGCCGTCTTTATCATTTCTTCCGGTCCTTCCGATCCGATGGATGTAAAACTCTTCGCGCCGGGGGACGTCGTAATTCACGACCATATCTACTTTTTCTATATGCAATCCTCTTGCGGCCACATCAGTAGCCACTAAGATTATCTTATGCAAATCCCGGAACAGGTTCAGGTGGTTGTTCCTTTCTTTCTGGTCGAAATCGCTGTTCAAGGATATGGCGCGGAAACCGTTTTTAGTCAGGAATCCCGCCAGGCTGTAAGACCTCATCTTAGTATTGCAGAAAATGATGGCTTTATCGAATCTTTTTTTTGACAATATTTTCAGGAGCGCTTCTTCTTTTTCAGCGATAGCGCAGAATATTTTCTCCTGTATTATCTTTGCCGGTATCTGTATCCCGATCTTGTGCAATTCATAATCTTTTATCTCTTCTCTCATGAAATGTTCAACTTTTCCACTGATGGTCGCGGACGAAAGCAGGATCTGCGCGTCGCTGCTGACTCTTTTTTTGATGTACACGCAATCGTCATAGAATCCCTGGTCGAACATCTGGTCGCTTTCATCAAAGATCAGGCATTTCACTTCTCCCGCACGGATTTTTTTATCATTGATGTGCTGGATCAGTCTTCCGGGAGTCCCGATGAGGATCTGGTTTTTTTTCGTGATGGTCCTGAAATCGCCCTTGATGTCCCTTCCGCCGTAAAGCACCCCTACATTTATCTGGAGGATCTCACCCAATCGGGTCAATTCCTTACCCACCTGGATGCATAATTCTCTCGTCGGGACGATGACCAGCATCTGGAGGCCTCTTTTCCGGTCTAATTTTCCCAGAAAACCGAGGCTGTATGCTAAAGTCTTTCCGCTTCCGGTCTGTGAGGTGAAAACTACATTTCTGCCTTTTAATGCGAGGGGGATTATCTTCTCCTGAACTTCCAGGGGCTCTTTTATCTTAAGCGCGGCCAAGGCCAGAAGTATCTCTTTTTTCATACCCAATTCTGCAAAAGTTTTCATGTTTCCGATAAGGATACCGGTTTTAATAACCTTTTGGTCGTCATTAAAGTGCGGGGAAGCGTCTCACCTCTCGCTCTAAAGAGCGAGACTTGAAAAAGAGACGCTTTCTGATCCCCGCACTTTGTGACATAAATAGGCTAGAAAGCATTCATCCTCGTCTTAAAAGACGAGGCTTTCTGCCTATTTAATGTAAAAATATTTTTTGGTCGGGACTTCCGCCCGATAAATATATAAATGAAATGGCTACAAATATGTCAAAGAGGCGATTAAAAAATCTTGATCACGAGGCATACCATGGATATCTATGAAGAATCGGTTGAACTGCATAAGAAATTAGGCGGGAAATTGTCCGTCATGCCGAAAATGGCCATAAAAGACCGGCATGATCTGGCGCTGGCTTACACGCCGGGAGTGGCGCAGCCGTGCAAAGAGATCGCGAAGGATAAAAATAAAGTTTATGAATTGACTATCAAAAAGAATTCTGTGGCGGTAGTTTCTGACGGATCGGCAGTTCTGGGGCTGGGAAACATCGGCGCGGAAGCAGCCATCCCGGTCATGGAAGGGAAAGCCCTGCTGTTCAAGGAATATGGCAGCATAGACGCCTTTCCCATCTGCATCACGACGCAGGATTCTAAAGAATTGATCCATATCATAAAAAATATCGCGCCGGTTTTCGGCGGGATAAATCTGGAAGACATTTCTGCGCCGCGCTGCTTTGAAGTGGAAGAAGCGCTGCAGGATCTCGGCATCCCGGTATTTCACGATGACCAGCATGGGACGGCGATAGTGGTGCTGGCGGCGCTCATCAACGCGTGCAAAGTCGCCGGAAAAAAATTATCTGACCTAAGGGTGGGCATCAACGGCGCGGGTGCGGCTGGGACGGCTATAGCAAAAATGCTTTTGTGCGCAGGACATGAGAAGAATTCCTGCACTCCCGTAAAAGAAATCATAGTTTGCGATTCTAAAGGCATAATATCCAAAGATAGGCTGGACATTAAAATTAATCCGGCGAAAGCAGAGCTGGCGAAACTGACCAACAGAAACCAGGTCAAAGGAACGCTTGCTGATGCGATAAATGGAGCTGATGTTTTTATCGGTGTAAGCGTTGCTAACATCTTAAATGAAAAAATGGTTAAGTCTATGAATAAAAAATCCATAATCTTTGCCATGGCCAATCCCGTGCCGGAAGTCATGCCGGACGACGCTAAAAAATGGGGCGCATTCATCGTCGCGACGGGAAGAAGCGATTTCCCTAACCAGGTGAACAACGTGCTGGCATTTCCGGGGATATTTCGCGGTGCGCTTGATGCCAAAGCGAAACAGATTACCAATAAGATGAAAATCGCTGCAAGCTATGCGCTTTCGTCATATGTAAAGGAGCCGGCAGTTAATAATATAATCCCTTCCGTGCTTGATAAGGCTGTTGCGAAAGCGGTAGCAGAAGCGGTAAAGAAAGCGGCGCAGTAAAGTTTATCTTTTTCTATATGATTTAATTTTTAATGTTTCCATCTCACAGCTATAAGAATTATGCTTAAAACAAATACTCCTAAACCTGTGAAGCCAGTAATATCGCCATTAAGGGCTGGAAATGGTGAATATGCTAATATGGCAGTAACCACTACTGCGATTATGCACAACCACGCTCCATTCTTTCTTGTTAGCCATTCAGATGAATGTTTCATAGTTTTTCCGCATACTATTGCAATAACTAAACCAAGAACAAAAATCATCGCACCGAGAATATCTATCTCAATGTCCCATAACGTTGATGTTAAGATATTAAGCAGGAATAATGCAATTCCTATAACGCCTATCCACATACCATTTTTTCTTGCAAGTATATCCATATTCTAACCTGCCTGTAAGAATTATCTTAAATATATAAATTTTTCATTCCGCACAAAGCCTCTTTCTACATTATAGCACCGATTTCTGATTGATTTTAACGTCGGTTCCTGTTAGTTTCTTTTCCCATACGAAGTGTGGGAAAATTTCGTCCGAAAAGTTTA
>JBBSZV010000004.1:0-4619 GCA_038044525.1 Nanobdellota archaeon | reverse complement strand
CTTTTTCTACTCCGCAATACCTCAAAAATTCAAATTCTCTTCCTTCTGATGGTTTGTTTTGGTATAATAGGATAGTGTTCATTTTTAGCAAGCCCCACGAATGATTATTTAGGGGATTTATTTATAAATATTTCTCTGGATTATTGCTAAATGGTAACGGAACTCCGAAATATTTATGAGAAACTCTGCTCAGTTGAAAATCTGGAGTTAGCTTTCAAAAGGGCGCGTAAAGGAAAAACGCAGAAACCGTATATTATTGAGTATGAACAAAAACTTAAGGAAAACATACTTCAGCTGCGAAATGAGCTGCTGATGCAAACATATCGACCAAGACCCTTACAAACTTTTATTCTTCGTGATCCAAAAACAAGAAAAATCAGCAAATCTGATTTTAGAGATAGGATTGTGCATCATGCGATCTGTAACATTATTGAGCCGGCATTTGAAAAGAGTTTTATCAGCGATTCCTACGCCAACAGGAAGAGGAAGGGAACGCTTAAAGCAATCAAGCGTTTTGATCAGTTCAAGAGAAAAGTATCCCAGAATAACACCATTACTTGCCATGTCCTCAAAGCAGACATACGGCACTATTTCGATACCGTCGATCAGGTTATTTTGTTGTCAATACTGCAAAAGAAAATTAATGATGAAAGGATGCTCTGGCTAATTACCATTATCCTTAAAAACCACCATATATCTAAGCCCGGTAAAGGGATGCCTCTTGGCAATCTCACGTCGCAGTTTTTTGCCAACGTTTATCTTAACGAGCTGGATCAGTTTGTAAAACACAAACTAAGAGCAAGATACTATATTCGTTATGTTGATGATTTTGTCATTCTGCATCATTCAACAGAGAGATTGAACATATACAAAGAACAAATCGATGTTTTCCTGAAAGAAAGATTAAGCTTAGAATTGCATCCTGACAAATCAAAAATACTCGCGCTTCATAAAGGAGTGGGTTTTTTAGGATTTAGGAACTTCTTCCATCATAAGCTTGTAACCAAGAAAAACCTGCGGAAATTTGAACGGAAATTATCCGAGATGAAACGGCTTTACAAGGAGAGGTTGCTTGAGCGTGAAAAAGCGATAGAAAAAATACGTGGCTGGATGGCTTATGCCTCGCAGGCAAATATGTATAAATATAGGACGGAGATAACCAAACAATTTAATCAATCATTCCCTGCTTCTAAAAATGGCAACGATAAAGTTTATCGGAAATTCTGGCAGGACGTTAAACTAAGCAACCTTCAGTATAGTTCTCAAAAGACATTGTATCTTTTCAAAAAGAAAAATTTATCCGTCCGGGAAATAGCAACAATACGAAAACTGAAAGAATCGACAATATGGGAACACTTAGCTGATTTAATTGAATACGAACAAATAAAAACCCACCAAGTTATCTCTTTTCACAAATACAAAAATATCCTGCCAGCCGTCAGAAGCGAAAAAGATACGCTTAAAGAAATTAAAAACCGAATCGCTGATAAAAGTATAAGATATGAAGAAATCAACTGCGTTCTTGCTGAGATGAAGAGCAGAAACAAGAAATTATGTGCGCTTCATAACCCCCCCATAAAAATCTTCCATCAATTTTTCTATCTCGGAGATTCCTTTAGCGGAGATTATTTTAGCGCGCAGCTCTTTCCCGCCCGGACAGCTTTTGGAAAAATTAATAGCCTGTATCTTGAGGTTAGACGCTTTAACCGGGGGAAATTTTTTTGCATATCCCAGATATAAGAAAAAATATCCGATCTTTTTCTGAGGTGATAATTCTGCGTATTTCCCTTCGGCTAGATAATCGTTGATCTGGGTGAAGATGAAGGGGTTTTTCGCCGCTTCCCTGCCGACCATGACATAATCGCAACCAGTCTCATCTAACATCCTCTTGGCATCTTCCGGAGTTCTTATGTCTCCGTTGCCTACAACAGGGATAGATACCATCTCTTTCAATTCCTTGATCAAAGACCAATCTGCTTTTCCAGAATATCCTTGCTTTACTGTTCGGGGATGAAAAGTAATCATGTCCAGCCCTTCCTCTTCGGCGATCTTAGCTATCACCTTCCATCTATCCGGCTTATCCACCCCAGCCCGGATTTTTACGGTCACCGGCTTTTTTGTCGCTTCACGCATGGTTTTGAATATCCCGCGGGTGGCATCCGGATGCTGGAGCAAAGCGGAACAGGCCATCTGCTGAGTCACGTGGTCGGCAGGACAGCCCAGATTGTAATCGATTATATCGAAATGCGGCTCGACGATCTTTATGGCTTTTTTTAATGCGGCCAAATCTGACCCAAATAATTGCACCGCGATAGGCCTTTCTTCTTCTGAATATCTGATGAATTGCTGTATGTCTGCGGATTTGGCTATTACGGCGTGGATGTTGGTAAATTCCGTCACCACGAGGCCGGCGCCCAATTCTTTGCATACTCTTCTCAAGGCAGCGTTGCTTAAGCCGGACATGGGCGCTAAGAATGCTCTGGAGGTGAATTTTGGTAACATAGATAGAAAAATAAGCGGTTTGATTAAATAATTATGGTAAAAAAAGCTCCATACGGAAAATATTTAAATGGCCCTATCGCCGGACATTGCATGAAAATAGCTGTCGGATCCGTAAACCCAAGCAAAGTTGATGCAGTAAAAGAAGCCCTTAAACTTTATTCTTCTTTGGCAGAGGCAGAAATTGTCGGCTTGAAGGTAGCTTCCGGGGTTTCCGACCAGCCCAAGACCAGCCAAGAAACAATTGAAGGGGCTATAAACAGAGCTAAAAATGCGTATCTTCACACTAAATGCGATTATGGTTTTGGCCTGGAATCCGGCCTTAATGAATACCCGCTTGCCGGGCACATGGTGTTTACGGTCTGCGCCATATACGACGGCCAGGATTATCATCTTGGATTTTCTCCCGCTTTCAAGTGTCCGAAAGCTATATACCAGACTATGCAGCAAGAAAATGTCAATTTGAACGATGCCTGCCATAAAGCGGGATTTACTGCCAACCCCGAAATAGGAAAATCTGAAGGGATCATCGGCATATTGACTAAAGGAAGAAAAACGCGGAAAGATTACACCAAAGATGCGATCATCATGGCCTTGATCCACATAGAGAATCGATTCTAAACCAGAAGAGCTTAAATAATCCGTTTCTTACCTTTCTATCATGGATAAAAAAGCGAAAGGCACCCGCGGAGAAAGAGAATTAGTAAAAGCATTCAACGAAAATGGCTGGGCGTGTATCAGGGTGGCAGGTTCGGGAAGCAGCAGATACCCCTCTCCGGATCTACTTGCCGGAAATGCTATGCGAAGGATCGCTTTAGAATGCAAGGTTACTGCCGATTCCAAAAAATATTTGGCGCAAGAAGATATTGAGCAATTGCAGACTTTCGCAGCAAAATTCGGCGCGGAAGGGTGGATAGGTTTAAGATTTCCCAGTGAACCGTGGTATTTTTTGATGCTGGAAGATCTCGAACAGACCGGCAAATGCTGGGCGATTTCTCTGGAATTGGCTCAGAGAAAAGGATTGACTATGGAAGAATTATTAGGTGTTTCCGAACTGCAGAAGACGAAAGAAGACCGAAATGTTTAAAAGTGTCACGACTAAAATATACTTAAAATAACCACCTAAAATGTTCTAATTCAAAATGCGGCTCACTCAAAAGAAAATTGAAGAAATTATGCGTTCTGTCATAGGCGAAGAAGGCTTACCGCTGGTTAAGGAACTTTCCGGCCGGGAAAATGTTTCTGAATTTGAACTGGGGGATAGGCTCAAGAAAGACATCAAAATCGTGCGGAAGATGCTGTATCTTCTTTATAATTATAATCTGGTTAGTTTCATACGGAAAAAAGACAAAATAAAAGGCTGGTATATCTATTACTGGACCTTGCTTCCCGAAAGCATCCGGTTCAATTATGTAAAAAGAAAAAAAGAGCTTTTAGCCAGATTGCAGCAAAGGCTGGAAGATGAAAGCAGGGAATTGTTCTACATATGCCCAAACAAGTGCGTCAGACTGGACTTTGACCAATCCATGGATTTTGAGTTTCATTGCTCTGAATGCGGAGAACTGACTTCTCAGGAAGATAACGCCGAAAGGCTGAAAATACTGCGAAAAAAGATTTCTGAACTGGAAAAGGAACTGGAAGAGCTGTTGGAGAAACGGAAAACACGAAAGAAAACAGCAAAAGTCAGAAAAAAAAAGGTAAAGTTGAGAAAGCTGGAGAAAAGAAAGACCGGTAAATCTTCCACCAAGAAAATAACCAAAATAAAACCAAAAAAGATTGGAAAGTAAATTTTATAGGTTTTATCTTTTCTTCTTAGAGAGAGCCTTATGGATGCTTACTTCTTCCTTGAGAACTTTAGAAGTTAACCGCTGAATGTTCATTTCCATGGACGTAACCCGGCGCTCCAATAAGATAAGAACGCGTAAGGAATAAACTATCGCCAATAAAGTGCCGATGATAACTGCAAGAATAACTTGTTGCATTTCCAGAACAGCCATGTTTAATACACCTCTTTTAGATATATGGGAATCAATATATTAAGGTATATAAACGTTGCGGTGTTTTGGGCTAATATGAAACCCTTGGTCACTAACCCTTTCCGAGCGTGTTCAAAAATCACA
>JBBSZV010000003.1:0-38757 GCA_038044525.1 Nanobdellota archaeon | reverse complement strand
ATAGACTATTTACTGACGAGAACTAATCACTTATCGACGGAGCTTTCCACGTACTGAAAATAATAACCTTTAAATAGTCCCCCGTTCTTCTATATCTAATTAAAATTATAAAACGAGGTGTTGATGATGAGAAAAATATTTATTTTTATGAGTTTGGTTATGGCGTTATTTCTAATTTCCTGCGCTCCCAAGCTTACCGAAGAAGAAGCGCTGGCAGAATTAGATGGTCTTTCTGCTGAAGAATTAAATGCGGTCATGGCAGAAGATAGCGGAGCAGTAGCTGGGCAGGCGTACCAAACCCCCCAGTTAAAAAGCTTAAAAACAGCGGTTAAGTATTATTTCACCTGGCTGAGCTGTACTGATTCTGATGGCGGGGCTAAGCCGGAAGTTAATGGAAAATTGGAACTGCTCTTTGATTCCAACGGCAAGAAGGGGACCAAGACTTACGAAGATGTCTGTTTGCTGGAAAATCCCTTGACCTTGAAGGAATATTTCTGTGTCGATAATAAATTCACGTATAAGCTTGTTGAATGTAAACTGGGATGCGTTGACGGCGCCTGCAAGGCTCCATCAGCCTGCGGCAACGGGGTCATTGAATCCGGCGAAGCCTGCGACGACGGCAACACTAAGAATTTAGATGGTTGTGATGCTTTCTGCAAGCTGGAATCCACACCGGTCTGTGGCGACGGAGTTGTCAAATATCCGGAAACTTGTGACGATGGAAACGCTGTTTCAGGAGACGGCTGTTTATCCACCTGCCAAACAGAGAATGTGGTTAATGTAAGTAATAATTAATCAAGCTTTTCTTTGATTATTTCTTTTATTTTTTTTATTCCTTCTTCCAAGACATCATTGTTGATCTCGTAGGAAAATGACTGCTTGTTCAGGTGATGCGCATACCGCAGGTCGTAATACTGCTCTAACAAAATCCTGGCCGCTTCCAGATAATGTTTGTTTTCGATCAATTCCAGGACTTCTTCTTTCTTTTTTCCGCTGATGACTTCTTTCAGCTTGGGCGTGATCTCTTTTATTTCTTGGACTTTTTCCGGCGTGGAGAAATATTCCCGGACCACCTCTTCAGCCCTGCGTCCCAGGCTTCTTTTCACTAATATGTTAGTGCCTTTCTTCATCGCCGCATACAGGAATGCCGGTATTCCGACATCGCCTATTTTTCTGCTTTCTCCCTCCGTGATGATAAATTTTTCTTCGTTCAATTCTTTCAGTCTTTGCAGCAATAAATTCTCGAATCTTTTCTGCGAGTTCGGCTTTAAGCCGACGCCGCCGTATAAACTTCCGCGGTGCTGGGCCAGGTCCTCCAGATCCAGGGCATTAGGCAGTTTTTTTAATAAGTCGGTCTTGCCCGTGCAGGTCAGGCCGTATAAGCAGATGATCTGCGGCTTTAATTTGAAATCATTAAGCTCTTCAAGAATATGGCGCCGAAAGTGCTTATAACCTCCCTCAAGCTGCAGGACATCATAGCCGATAGATTCCAGCAGGGAAGCTACGATTTTTGATCTCATGCCTCCCCTGGCGCAATATACTACGATAGTTTTATCGCGATGATCTTTGACGGCGTTATGGATGCTGGGAATTTTTGCCGGGAACAATTCCATCCCCCGTTCAATGGCTTTCTCCCGCGATTGCTGTTTGAAAATGATGCCTATTTCGTGCCTTTCCCGGTCATCAAGCAGAGGCACGCTGACTGCTCCGATGATATGGTCTTCTTCATATTCTTTTGGCGTCCGCACGTCTATGAAGATAGCATTTAGCAATGAAAATGCCTTTTCAACAGATATTTTCTGGACCATTAATGATTAAATCTATATCTTCTTTAAAAATTATTAGGGGTAAATTTTATATATTATGGCGATAACCTCTGAAGCATGAAAAGAGCGCGGTTATTACTATTGCAGTCCTTATTGCTGTTGGCGTTAGTAATTGCCGTTTCTTCTTGTGCAGTCAGATACGTTTGTCCCGACGGAAGCGAAGTTTTGGATCCGAATCTTTGCTCTTCAGCAGACAAGCCGGAACCGGAGCAGATTGCGCCCGCAGAAAAAACTTCCAATCTCGTCCCGGCAGATGTCCAGGAACTACTTGACCAGCGAAAGGATATAGCCAGCATGTCTTACAATTATAAACGGGTTGATAAACCATTAGAACCATCTTTAAAATTCTGGATTAAGGGCGTTATGGTAAAAAGAGAACTGCCTATTCAGAGGAAAGTCCTTAATAAAAATGAAATGGATATTATTATCTTTAATACTGTAAGCAGGACCGCTAATTTTTATTGTGAAAGCCAGAAATACTGCATTAAAACCGGGGATATAGGTTCAGCGGATTATGACCAATATTATATCAAGACCCCCTTTGATTGGGCAGAAGAAATCACCAGCGCTGAAAAGACATCTGAAGAACTGGTATTTAATCGTAAAGTGTGGGTGTTAAAAGTCAACGAGGATATTTTCATGTGGGTAGATGTCTTTTCCGGACTGCCTTTGCGTGTGGATGTGGGCGGCGAACGGCATGAATTTGACGTCCCGGTCTTCAACCGGGTGGAAGATGACGATGTAAAGTTTACGGAGAAGCAGGACGTTTATTCTTGAATAATATAAGTCTTACGTCTTCGTATAGCGATGGCTAGCCCTTACAGAAAATCCTTCACTGAATGAAGCTGTTCTACCACTTGGTCTTCTTTGCTGCAGTAAGGGCAGAGGGTATTTTTGGCTTTGAATTTATAGCGGCATCTTCCGCAGAAGAATTCTTTTTTGGTCGGAGCAGCCACTGCTTTTTTTTCTCCCATGAAATCAGTCTTGTTGTGCTTGTAACACCCGGAACATTGGAAGCGCATCTCCCGCGAAGAATCTAAAGTTGAAAACATCTGCGCTTTTTCCATCAATTTCCCGCAGCCGAAACATTGCATCTTAGCAGTTGATAAAGCCATTTGATCAAGTTAAAAGCGGTTAAAGTTTAAAAAATTGTTGTCACTATCGTCGTGGGGTAAGAAATGCGCCATATTCACTAAAATTTATAAACGCATACGACTTTCACCGGTCTATGAAAAGAGGCACTACCAAACTGCGGTTTCTTCTGTTGATTGCGGTAATCTTAGGCATTTTCTATGCTGTTTCCGAATCGGAAACGGTGAAAAATTCGTTGGTCAATCCGGAATCTCTTCGTTCTTTTGTTCTGGGCTTTGGCATCTTAGCGCCTCTAGGCATCATATTGCTGCAGGCTTTTCAAACAACCATCTCTATCGTTCCATCTCAGCTCACCACGGTTTTAGCGGGGTTCATATTCGGTCCCTTATGGGGTTTAGTTTACAGTGTGATCGGGGCTTTCATCGGCTCTATGATCATATTTACCTTGGCCAGAAATTATGGCGCCAAGATCGCCAGTATTTTTTTTGAGCACCACGACATCACTCATTTCACTTTGTTCTTCAAGCAGAAGAAACTGCTGGCTTTGTTTCTGGCCAGAGTTGCGCCGATATTTCCGAATGATCTGGTCAGCTTTACCGCAGGCCTTACAAATATAGATCTGCTGCGGTTCAATTTAGTTTCCACCGCCGGATTTGTAGTGCAGATGATCCTGTTGACTTATTTTGGAGCAGAACTAAGCGCAGGAAATGTCAGCATGCCCTTAATCGTCATAACCCTGGCAGTGACAGGTTTATTGATTTTGTTTTTATTCAAAGAGGACATCCATGCTTTAATCATCAGGGATCTGCATCGCATAGAAAAAGAAGGGAAATCCATCAAGAAAACCCTTCAAAAAGGCATGAGGATCATTTTACCATGAAAAAAATTCCGGCCCCAAAAATTCCTGCAAAAATCAGGCCAGAACCGGCGGAAGAAAGAAGATTTTCTGCCGCCACGACTTTATTTTTACGGAAACTTAATTCTTCTCTGAAAGAGGGGAAAGCAATTCTGGGGGGTAGCGGAGCTAAAGGCACCTGGCTGTCCGGAAATCACGATATGGATATTTTTGTTTTGTATGGATATTCTAAGTTTAGGGATAAGTCTCCTGGATTATCTAATCTCTTGGAAACAGTGCTGAAAAAAGCATTTTCTGGTACTAAGATCAGCCGGGTGCACGGAAGCAGGGATTACTTTAAGCTTTCTTTTGAAGGATTTAATTTTGAAGTAGTCCCCATCCTAAAAATCTCCCGGGCTGAACAGGCGGTCAATATCACGGACATTTCACCGCTGCATTCGCAGTGGGTAAATAAACACGCCGCAAAAAGCAAAGACGATATCCGTCTGCTGAAACAGTTCTGCAAAGCGCATAATCTTTATGGTGCTGAATCGTATATCGGCGGCTTCAGCGGGTATGTGTTGGAAATCTTGATTGCGCATTATGGTTCGTTTGAGAAAGTCTTGAAAGCAGCGCTGAAATGGAAAGAGAAAGATATTGTTGATCCTTCCCGCTTTTACAAAGGCAGAGAAGCTTTATTCCACATCAACAGCTCCAAATTACAGTCGCCGTTGATTGTAGTCGATCCGGTAGATAAAAGCAGGAATGCGGCCGCGGCTTTGTCCGAAGATAAATTCCTGCGGTTCAAAGATACTGCTAAAAAATATTTACATAAGCCTGGCGAGGAGTTTTTTGAAAAAGAGATCTTGGATTTATCTGCCTTGCGCAAGAATAATAAAGGAACTATTTTGTATCTTGAACTCATCGCGCTGAAAGGAAAAGAAGACGTAACTGGAGCTAAAATCCTGAAAGTGTTTGAATGTCTGAAACAGAAATTAGCTCCTTTCACGGTGCTTGCTTCAGGATGGGATTGGGATAAAAAGCAGGATGCCGCCATTTATTTTGTCCTCAAGAAAAAAGAACTGCTGGAATATGAGATCAAGATCGGTCCGCCCCTCAGGATGAAAGAATATGTCGCCGACTTCAAAAGTAAGAATGAACATACTTTTGAAGGCCGGGGAAGGATAATGGCTAAAGTTAAGGTGGGGCATCCGAAGATTGCCGATTTTGCCGCCAGCGCGCTGAAAGATGATTATGTCCGTGAACGGATCAAACAACTGAAAGTGTTAAAAATTATCTGACCTAATTCTTTTAAAGTGGCGCGCTTTTCTGGGATTTATGGAACCAAAACCAATTCCGGAATCGGTTACGGTCAATACCGGTGAACAACATTTGGTTCAACCGACCATCGATGATTTCTTTTGCGATACTGTTGAACACATCAGAACCTTTTACAACTTGGAACCGGGGCTGAATTATTTTCTGATCAAATCCGGGATGATAGAGTATTCCGGCATTCAATCAGATGAACGAGTGACTTATCTTTCTTTTTATGGAAGAGCCGTGGCATCGGTATTGGAGACCAGGACGGAATTCAATTTTGTCCGATACACCTTTTTTAGAAACCTCGAGGGGATTGAAGAATTGGCGCGAAGGTATAATGAAACCATGGCTCGTGCGCTGAATCCGGACGTGAAATGATTCAACGCCTTTTTTTAGTCCTGCGGTGGTGTACTTTAGCAAATAATCTTGATTTGGTCACTACTCTTAATATTCTTGCAGCAATCCGCAGGAAGCGGGCAATCTTTCCGCCCTTGGATAAGCCTTTAGCTTCCCGGCCGACTTCTACCGTCTCGTGAAGAAGCGCCTGTCCTACTGCCAGCTGTTCGGTCACTACAATCGCCCGGTAAAGCGAGTTGATAAAATTAAAGAAGATGGCGAAAGGGAATACTGCCAGGACATCCAGCCAATAATTCTTGAAGAAAAATTTTGCGCTCCGGGATCTTATGGCCAAAAAGACGAGGTCGATGGCAAACACGGTGATTACTAAAGTATCAGCAATCTCGACCGCCAGTTCTAATATCCAGTTTTCAGCGTGGAAGAACAGTTCGTAGATGATGATACCTAACAGCAAAATTAGCGCTGGAGCGATCAACTTACGGTTATAATGCTCTGTTTTTTCCCAGAAAGGATGCATAAGAGAAGAATATTTTAGTGATTTTTAAAGTATTTGTTGTACGGGTATCGTACCAGCGTTATTCCCGTAAAGTTACACGGCATTATATGGGTAACTTAATTACTTCCGCGGGGTCACATACCCCGGAGCTCTGCTCCGATTGGGTTTTTGATTTATCATGCAAATAATTCTTTTCCGCACCCAAAAAGTATAAATATCTCCTCATGTTTTACGCGAATATGGATGACAATTTGCGTATACAATGCCGTGTTTGCAAGGGTTTTGCCCCCGCCAGCCAATTTAAGCTGCATTATAAATATAAACAGGTAGTATGTCCGAACTGCACCAGCGGGAAGTTTGAGCAGGAAGAAAGAAAAAAGGCAGCAGCCGTAGCGGCTCCGGCTGAGCAGAGAAAGCCGGCCGGCTGGGATAAAGAGGACGAATACCTGGAAAAGATGGCTAGGCTTAAACGGCAAAGCGAGCCACAAACTAACATTGAAAAGATTCCCGGCAGCAATCTGGTGAAGCTGGGCTGCTTTAAGTGCGCCTATAAATTCAAGTACGATCCTTACAAGAAAATGCCCCACAATTGCCCTTACTGCAACGTTGAAGTACCCAACTTAAAACTGTATAACTTATAATGATATAACTTATAATGGTTCTCTATAAACTTCCGTTTGCTTTTTTCCCCGTCAGAGATGTTTATGCACGTGATAAGATGGATATCGTGGAATGGCTGGATTGGTTTGCAAAACAAGATGTGGGAGTAGTGGGGCGTAATCCAAATGCACCGGGAAATTCAATTGAAAATAACGGGCGGCTTTTCAAATAAAATCTTTTTTCAAATAAACATGGACAAAATAAAAATGGACTATCCGGTCTTATCAAGTTCGCCGCAGTCTGCGGTAGAGATTATTTGGGAAACCGGATTATTACGACTACGGGTTAGATATGGATTGCAGGACCAGCTGGCCGCATTCGATCTTGCAGATATTTTTAAGAAAGCGGACGGGAAGCCATTAACATCCGGCGGGCAGGAATTTGCTGAAGTCTGCGATCTGATCCTGCAGTTACACCGGCCGCGCATTTATCGCCTTGACGTGGCCGGCGCTTATCATGAACAGATTGTTGGAGAAGACGATGCCTGCCAGATTTTAGACTTAAGACATAATATCGAATACGGCCCGTTTAAATCTCTGCTCCTTAGAGCTCTTGATACCTACTACGGATTCAGTCGTGATATTCAGCATATCAACGGGATTGATGCCGTGTTCGAGAAATGATTTTTTACAAGAAAATCAGCGAGAAAGCCTCGGTCTTTCAGACCGAGGATGAATCGCAATAGTTAGCGCTGATTTTCTGTTCCAAAAATGTGCGATATAATTGCGAGCCGTAAAGCCTCGTCTTTTAAGACGAGGATAGGCTCGCATATACTTAGCACATTTTTGTTACTTAGGTGATTAAGAAAAAGCGGGGTCGCCCCCGCCGCAACGCCCCCGCGGAGAATTTCATCCAGTATCTATTTTCGATTGCTGGCATTTGAACTCCGGCTTCAAGCTTTTTGTCGTTTCTGACCGCAAGCTCGCGTCCTATTTGCCTTACCTAAAGTATCCAGGCTAGACGACGGGGGCATCAGGCAGTTAAAAACGCCTTTTCTTTAAAAACGTTGATGTATTAGAATGGCTTACTCTCCGCGCTTTTATGGCTTCTCATTGACAATAAACTCAATGCTCCTGCCATCATCTGATATTCTGGGTGTTAATTTGAATTTCTGTGCATTGGGGTCATTCATTTCAGGCGCGGGGATTTTTTTACGATATTCTCGGATACTTTCTCTATAGTTGTCAAGCGTAACTTCTCTGCTTATGTACCTGGCATTTTCTACAAGTTCTTTTCCTTTCCATTCCTGCTCACAAAACAGAGAACGGGCTTTTTCCAGCGCTTCTTCTTTATCTATTCCGATGACTCGGTATGATTTTTTCAGAGGGGCGGTGCCATCAATATGGTGGGCATCGTAACGGATAACAATTTCCCACAGTTTTAGTTCGGATTCCATTATCTTTTCAATTCCCCGCCGCCAGCAGGAAGAAACTTGATAATATCATCCAAATCTCCCCCCTTAAGTTTATGTTTGATCTTTTTGGCTAAACTTCCTTTGTTCTCTTTTCCCGGGATTACTACCACAAAAGATTTGGTGTTTTTTTCTACTGCGGTTTTTGGTCCGCCGATGATCTCTCCGTCGGCCAGCCCGATGGCATATTCCAGAGAGGGATGAAGATAATTGGTCTTGCCGTAAATCATGAAACTTCCCTTGGTCAGGTATTCGCCGGGCCTGGCTTCCTTAGTCACCTGTTCTGGCTTGACATAAAATACGTCCGCAGAAGTGTGCCATAATTTCCAAGCGCGCGAATATACAGCCACCGCCTGCGCAGTTTCTTTGAGGGTCTGTTCTCCGGCTTCCTGCCCGTTCTTGATGACAAAAAATGGGGAACCGGCCATATCCGTGTGCAAAACCAAGTCATTCTTTTCCAGATGTTTCTTGATTATTACTTCGTTAGAGGTTGCATCTTTTCCGCCGACGCACAAGAACCCTTCTGAGGAGAAGAACCAGTGGAATTTTTCATACCATTCGCGCTTCTTTTGCCGGTTGGCCTGCTTGACAGCAGTTTCTTCCAGAAATTTTGATTCCTGTTTCAACAGCAATTCTAGTTTCTTTTTAGTCTCCGTCAAAGCCTTTTTAGCCCCTTCCATTTTTCTCCTGGCTTTTTTAGCGGATTCAAAATATTTTCCTGCGTTCTCTTCAATTGATTTGGTTAGATTAATTTCAATTTCCATTTTTTCCACCTAAAATCATATGGGGCAAAACATCAACCGATATATATTTTAGCAGGCTTTAACGCTTTCTACTAAAATGGCCTGCTCGATGCAGACTTCTTCTTGATCGTAAGGGATGATTTTTGGGGATATTTTCACCTGTCTTATTTCTCCGGAAGAGACGGTATCAAACGGCACCCTTCCCAGATACACTGCCGCTTTCCCCATTTTCGCTTCATTTAATTCAAAGGTTTCAGCTTTTTCTGTCCCTATGATATTGACAACTAATCCTTCTACATTGATATTAACTCCATTTTCGACCGTGAACGCGAAGATTTTCTTACCGGCATCATAACATACCTGTTGTTTTCCGTCTATCTCCGAAAATCGCAGCCCGATCTCGATGGCGCATTCTGCTTTCTCTTCCACTTCCGCGCTTCCTAAATTCATGATCACCACTCCGACCGCAACTGCAAAGGAGATGAGCAGGAACGCGATCATCAGCGGAGTGATCGCTTCCTTATTTAAGTATTGCATCTTATGCCTTCCAATGCGTCTTTCCTTTATGCGTGATTTGGGTTACTCGGTGCAAAGGGATGAAAATTTCTTTTCCACGGTCTAAGAATACCAAGAATTCTTTTTCAATCTTCTTTAAGTTTTTAGCATGCAGCATGATTTCCTTATTGCTGACGTGATCTTTATACTTGAAATGGAACTCTGGTTTCTGCGGATGGCGGTGTACTTTCTTGGCCTCTAGTTTGGCTGGTTTTTCTAAGCCCCATAAGGGATTGGCATCTTTAAGGATTACACGGGAGAGACTGAGTAAAACTACGCCGGCAATAAAACTATAAAGCGGATTTTTAAGCGGTCCGATGTTTCCAACTCCATCCCAGACACCCGCCCAGAAATATACCACCCCTATGATGCCAAAAAGGTACCAAAAATATTTTTTTATATCTTCCCAAGCCATCATATTATAGTCTCCAGTAACTCTTTCCTTTGTAAAGAACTTCCGTTACTCTGTGTACGGGAATGAATATTTCCTTTTTCTGGTGCGGGGGCACAGCTATTAAAGCATCTTTTTCTATTTTTTTTACCCAAGCAGCCGGAATAGCAACATTCTTTTTTTGTGATTTATCATAATATTTAAACTGAAAATTTTTTTTATCCTGGTGGGTATAAATAGAATGCAAGGTTTTATTTACTGCTTTTTGGATCCCCCCCAGAGGATCAAATTCTTTGAAAATTGCTCCCGAGAACATAAGCATGGCAAAACCTATGAAGAGGAATACGAACGATCCACAATATGGGCCTAAAATTTTACATTGCAAGCTGCCAATGAAAGGTACTTCATAAATGCCCGTCCACAGCCCTTTCCAGGTCAAGATAATGGCAACAGCTATGTATAATGAAGATAAGAAATGTTTGTCTTCTTCCCGGAATACCATCTTGCGCCTCTTTCTTCTTTATAGAAGAAATTGATTATAAATATCTTTCTGCTTAATAATAGTGCTTCCCTCGTTTCACTAACTGTGTTTCAATTCTTTTTGGGTTAAAGTATTTTTTGATGAATTGCACCACTCTTTTCGGGTTGAACTTGCCGCAACTGTAAACATCGACAGAGATAAAATCAGTTTTTGTTAAGGTATGGATAACAATGGAAGATTCTACCAGCGGCACCCAGCCGCTTAAACCTGCTTTATCGGGATATTTTTTTCTGTCGGTTCTAAAAATCTGCGGGGGGGCCTGCTTTTCCATATCGATGAAATCTACCAGTTTATCTAAAAAGCTGTAGCAATGTTCCAAGTCACTGCAAGTTCCTTCTTTACAGTAGTAACAATCAACCAATAATTCGTATCCAAATATTTTTTTCTTTTTCATAGCTATCTCCTCTCTTCCACATACAGCACGTAATCCTTAGCCTTGAAGAATTTCTTGCAGAACTGCGCTACTTTCTTAGTGTCGTAAGTCTTGCAGCTGAAAATGTCTATAAACGCCCTACTTCCCTGCTCATCGAAGTGAGCCGTGATGGTGCTGGTCTCGATGAACTGCATCAGGGAATAGCCGCGCAGTTTTTTGTGACCGAAACGCTTGATTATCGCCGGGCCGACGCGTTTCATCTTCAATTCCTTTATCAAAGCGCGCACGAAGCGCTCGATGGCTGCCGGATCCTTGACCAGCAGGGGGTCGCAGCCGTGCAAATCAACAGAGGCAGAACGCCCCCACCGCCAGTTTTCTGAAATCATACTTTTGGGTAGATGGCTGCGATTTTAAACCTTATTCTTTCCTATGCAGTAGTAAATTTTAAGGAAGATTTATAAACTACTGGGCTATTTTAAGCTAAAAAAAGTACCAATGAGGTTACATAAAATGACACCAAAACAATTACCATTAGATTTAGAACAGACCGCTGAAAGTTACAATAAGATTGCTATCAGCTTTAAACCGAGCCAAGAAGCCCAATTAGAAGCGGAATTGCTTCGAAGCATAGGGTTTAGCGCTTGGTTTGATAAGTATAGGTGCAAACCTGTAGAAACTGTTGATGCAGCTTCAGATAAGGCAGTAGGTCAAGAACTTGACCAAGGATGGTACGCTGCTTACCAGCCTCTGCGTATCGTTAATATCAGATACTAAATTTTTTATTTTTTTGTTTTAAACAATATTCAAAATTGGTGAACTGAAATGAACTGGAATATCATTAGAGTGGATATTGGCTGGCCGTTGACCAAGATTGAAGAGCCATTAATAGGTTCAACCATAATTCTTTCTGCTTCTTTAGGTCTTGGATTATATCATCCTTACAACAATATCGGATACCTGCTGGCCAAGATGCCTTTCGAAGGAGTAAATGCGCGCGATTTGCTGTTCCCTGAAATTGACGGAAAAATCGACGGCAATCCGGCAGATTATAACGTGCTGCTATCGGGGATGCGCTGTCTGTGCCAGTGGGAAAGAGGCAGGGTTTATGATGAAGCTATGCGCATAGATTCGCAGATTGACGATGTTCTCGCAGAGCTGGGGTTTAACCGAAAAAAAATTAAGCGAAGATACTGCGGTAAAAGGGGTCTTAACCTCATTGATGATTATACAGAAATACTTCCAGAAAATTATACGCTGGAACGGGGAGAAATTGTTATTGATACGCACGAAAAGCTTGCTGAAATCAGGATAAGCGACGAAATACTGCCCAGTTATTCAGTTCATTACCGGGTAAGAGGAATAAGGAGAGATTGAAATAAATATGGACAATTTATAAAAATGGTTTCTCAAAAAGATGGCGTCCAAAAAGACGGTGAATTAGAACGTCTGGTAAAAGAAGAATGCACTGTTTACAGAACTGCTGACGGAAGATATTTGGTTGAAAACCGCACCAAGCTGATAGAAGTAAGTAAATTATCAAAACCGGAAGAAGACGCCGGCAGTCATAAAGATCGTATCCCTATCCCCTCTTTTTTAATATTTTGCAGTTTAGCTGTTTTAGCCGGTTCTGGCTGGGGCGCATATTTAGGAAGAAAATTGGAACTCTTCAAGCAAGAAGTTCCAGCAAAAATTTCAGAATCTGCAATCAGAACTGCAGCCGAAATAAGATTAAATCCCGGTTCTGTAAATGTAACTTACCATCCCGGGCCGAATAAGGTTTATCCTCCGCTTAATTCCAGAGAAGGTTCAAGACTGGATTCATTGTTCGGAAAACGCAAATCTGTACAGAACTTCATAGTTAATAAGACTAAATATTTATCTGATGAAAAGCAATTTAGCGGTAATTTATGCGCGGGGAGCCAAAACGGAGAGGGCAGTTGCGATGTGTTTACTACCGCAGTCCATTTTTATCGCACTAAGAAAGGCGATTGTGATGACGTGCTGGCATTTTCACATTACCTGCTTAATAACGGCGCGGGCATTTATTTAGATTCTAAAGATCCGGCAGTTATATCGCACATGGTTTATGCGTACCGGGAGGATGGAAAATACGGTATAATAAGCATTAACGAATCCGAACAGACTGAAGCAAATTTCCAAAGTATGGAAGAAGCCGCAAATTTTGCAGGGCGTTCTTATGATTACTATCAGATTGTAAGGATCACCGACGATTCTGAAAAACTACTTTATGGGTTTGACATAAAAAATGATGTTGTTTTCGGGCCGAAAATATTTTTCTCAAAAGACGGAGAAAAAAGCGGGGATGAAAAATGACCTACCGTCGTGAAGAAGCTGAGAAAATCATTAAGATTAACCGGGAACAATTAAATATTTCTGACGAACAGACCGCGTTAGCTTACGCTATAGACTGCGGAAAGGGAGAAGAGATGACCAACGCTCTTCAGCCGCGTATAAAGCAAAGAAGTTTATTTGGAATATTTAGAAGCAGCGGAGAAAGCCTGATTGATATTCTGGAACGGGTTTGCCGTTCGGAATCAACCTCAGAGCACGAATTAACTCTTGACGAGAAATCGGCGGAAAATGGAAAGAAAAAGACTGCGGATGAATGGATTAAATACTGGAATAAAATCAAAGACGGCAGAGTCATGGCTTCCATGGGCGACTTGTATGCTAATTTTAAGATCATAAAGAAAATGCGCGAATCGGGAACTGCTGAAGGGCAGGCTAAAGCTCAATCATACTTAAACGGCCTGCGGGAAGATTTTATCTGGGAAAGTAATGAGGGCGGGCTGATCGCCAACACCAGATTATTTTACTCTGCAAACAGTTTGGATGCCAGAGTTGTGCAGCACTATAAATGTAAAAAACCTGAATTGACTAAAGAAAGAGTTATCGAAGTTCCGGTTTATGAAGGAACTCTAATTGAAGAAGTTGCCGACAGCGGTTCCGGTTTGACTTATCTTCAAACGATTTTAGATACCGAAGATGATGCTGAAATAATAATTCAAACATTAGAATTTATCGGCAGTAAGAGCAGAAGCGATATTTTTAGCTGGACTGCTCCCACTAAAAGCGAGAAATATTACACTCGTGCAAAAATGCCAGAAAGGGCGGTCTGGCTCAATAGCGGTACAGGTAGGTTCTACCTCAATTGCAGCAGCAGCCCTATCAGCGGCATCGGCCGTGCTCGTCGGGTGCGTGGTGCGAGCGTTAGCGAGCAGGAAGCGCGAAAATAAGGTAAATGCAAAATGGACACATTCGAGCTTCGGAGGGAACAGCTGAAACTTGCGCCGAGGATCATGCTTAGCGATAGTTTCAAGGAAATAAAAACTATGGGCGGCGCAGTATGCCAGCCGCTGGGGAATAAATTATTGGCCTGCGTAGTGGTCTGCGAATTTCCCTCTTTCAAAGTCAAGGAGCAGAAAACATATCTGTTAGACAATCCGCTGCCTTACCGGCCGGGATTCTCAGCTTACCGGGAGATGCCGGCGATCATCGAAGCATTCAATCAGCTGGATGAAGAGCCGGATATATTGCTGGTGAAAGGTCCCGGGGTATTGCATCCGCATAATATGGGCATAGCATCTCATCTGGGATTGGCGTTGAACACGCCGACCATCGGCGTGCAGGATAAGATCACTTTCGGAAATCTTCAGGACGGAAAAGTGCTGGCCGACGGAGAAGTCCTGGGCTTTGAGGTCAAGACCAGAGAGCATTCCAATCCAGTCTACGTCTCTCCGGGGCATCGTGTCTCTTTCGAGACGGTGCAGGATCTAATTCCCAAGACTATCGTGCATCCGCACAAACTGCCGGAGCCGCTGCATCTGGCGCATAAGGCTTGCCGAAAGATGACGGGAGGTAAGGAATGATGAATAGGGATCAGCTTAGTTATCAATTTGGAAGATTTTTTCATTATCAGGTACATAATATTCTTTTTGCTGTTACCAGCTTTAATATTGTGGAAATGGCAATAAAATTTTCAGAGCTTAATCCGTACGGGGCAATCAATTATGCTGCCGCAGGTTATGGTGCTTATTTTGGTTTGATTTATCTATCTGGTAAAAAAGAATATAAAAGACATTTATCTGATCTAGAAAATAAAGACCCTGCAGATTTTCCTTTAGAAAATGTTGATAGAATAATTATCGCTGATGAAGACGGCCTGGCAGAATTATTGGGAAGGACAGTCTTGAAAGAGAAATTGGAATGGGGAACAGTTTTAAGATCTCATACTGAGGGAACGGCCGCGGTAATAGATGAAATCCTTAATAGTTATGAGGCAGAGAAGAAAGATTATATCCATATTAGAAAAAAAGATTCTCTGTGTATTAGGGCAGCGAAAGCACGTTATGACGGTTATAACGGGGCTCAACATTTTCATCCGGGGGCAGATGGTGGTGGAAATTATTCAATAAATAATAATGATCGCGCAGTAATGAGAAATAACTCTTTGGACTTACTCACCTTCAATTTCCGCGGGAAACCAGAAGTAATCGGATATAACAAAAGATTTACTTACATCCCTGAAGAAAGAGATTGTAAAAGCAGATTGGTAAGAGCTTCTCCTAAGGATATCCTGAGGTATTTGGAGAGATGAAACCGAAATTAGAACAGCTTGCTGAAAGAGGATACGAAGAAGCGGCCCTCGCAGAACGGGAAGCGGAAGAAATGGCCCGGCAGGAAGTATTTGACAACTATTCAGCTTATCCCGTCTTAAGGATTGATCCAGAAACCCTGCCTGCCAGAGATTATGATAATATTGAAGAATTGTTAAGTGTTAAGGGATTAGCTGAAAATAGTTTAGAAGTTAATAGTTTAGATGAAAAAATTAAACAAATTGAAGGAAGAGAGTATGAAAATAAGTTGACAGAACCTTTTACTATTTTGGGCGGAATGATGGGTATAATGAGCGGGGCTGCTTTATTTTTCTATGGTCTTTTTTCACTACAACGAGAATTATTCCCCCTTTCTAACTGGTATGCCCTTGGTGCTGTTGCTCTTGGTGTTTTTTTGCCTGCGATTGGCTCTTTGGCTGGCTGCGTTGGCGGGGATTTTCTAAGCGAATACCTCACCAACAAATCGAAAAAAGGAAAACAATTTGAACAGCAAAAAGGATCAGACCTTGCCGAAGCCAATTCCAGAAAACAAGAATTGGAACTCCGGGCAGCCCAATACAGAAATAACCCTGCCAAAGGCAGCATCGTCCTGTTTGAAAGCCCGCAGACCGGCTATTCTTTAGGTTATGTGCAATCAATAAATACTAAAACTATTGAGATCCAGCAGGAATATATCCTCGAAGAAGATTCCATTAAAGACCAGAGAAGGTCTATCCATAAACTTAAACCTGCTGATTTTATCTACGCTCTAACTCCAGACCACGACTTAAGCCCGGATGATCTTAGGTTCATGGAGGGTGAAGCGATAGCTTATCAGGCAAATGGCAGGATGGAATTTGGATTTGCTAAAGTTGGTGGTGAAGAGATAAGCCTTTATACAGATGCAAAATGCCTATTTTTAACTTCAAAAAGAAAGCTTGACGAGATTTCCGGCTTAAGGATATTATCTCCAAAGAAAGCTTCTCAGGCTAACGGCTATCGGGTGAATGTGCAATGAAACCTGGGGAATCCAGATAAGCCTTGAGCCGGCGCTATCATGTACTCCATAACAGTAACCTTTATAAACCGAAAATAAAACATTCTACTGATAGAAACGCTGATTATTTACACGGCAGTCCAGCCGGATCAGCTGTTAGATCGATAATAGCAGGTTTGACCATGGCTACAGAAAAGGGGCTTTTACAATGACGGTAATCAATCGCATCACCATCTACGGATTCAAGAGTTTCGCACATAAGACCGATATCCTGTTCGATGGGAAATACAACTGCATCCTGGGTCCGAACGGCTCCGGAAAGTCCAACGTAGGAGATGCGTTATGTTTTGTTCTGGGCCGGCTCTCGGCCAAATCGCTTCGGGCGGAAAAAGCAGCTAACCTTATTTTCAACGGCGGCAAAGATAAGAAGCCTGCTTCAGGTGCATATGTGGAAATCGCGTTCGATAATAAAAGCAGGATTTTCCCTTTAAATGCGGAAGAAGTGGTCGTTACCAGGGCTGTCACCAAGAATGGGAACAGCGTTTATAAAGTAAACGGAAGCAAGAGAACTAGGACGGAAATTCTGGATTTATTATCTTCTGCAAAAATCAATCCGGAAGGGTACAATATAATTCTGCAGGGCGACATCACCAGCTTCGTGGACATGAATCCGGTAGACCGGAGGAAAATCATCGAAGAGATCAGTGATGTTTCTATCTACGAAGATAAAAAGCATAAAGCCATGTTAGAGCTGCAGAAAGTGGACGAGAAACTCAACAATGCGGAAATCATCCTGGCGGAAAGAAAAACTTATCTGAAGGAGTTAAAAAAGGACCGCGATCAGGCGTTAAAATTTAAAGAGCTGAAAGACCATATAGATTCCCATAAAGCTACTTATCTGCACCAGCAGATCAAAGAAAGGGAATCGGTCAAAGAGAAATATGATCTGGAAATTGCGCAGCACGAAGCGAAGATAAAAGCGTGGGAAGAGAAAACTGAAGCGCTTAGGAAAACTGCTGAGGAACATAAAGGTAAGATAGTCAAGATCAACCAGGAGATTGAGCAGAAGGGTGAAAAAGAACAGGTAAAAGTGCACCGCCAGCTGGAAGATCTGAAAGTTTCCTTGGCGGAAGAAAGAACCCGGGTTTCGGCATTAAAAGATGAGATCAACAAAATCAGCCAGAGAAAAGACCAGTTCTCGGTCGAGATACGGGATCTGGAAGATAAGGCTTTTTCTCACAGCAAGCAGCAGCAGGAACTCCAGCAAAATATCAATAAAAAGCAGAAAGAGCTGCAGGAATTAGAAAGGAGCGTCCTGCAGTTCAAGAAAAAGAATAAGATCGAATCTTCACAGGAACTGGAAAAAGAGATTGAACTTAAAGAACAAGTGATAGAAAAAAAGCAGGAAGAAATCCAGCTGGTGCGGCAGAAACAGCAGGAGCTGCTGCGTGAAAAAGATCAGATCGAATATCAGCTCTCGAGTCTGGAAGAGCGCATCAAAAAAGTAAAAGAAGTGGAAAAAGAGGACAAGCAGCAGATAGAGCTGCTGCAGAAGCACAAAAATGATTTTAAAACTGCTACGTTAAAACTGAATAAATGCCTGGAACTGGACAGCGGTTATGCTTCCCAATTAGGGAATGCCCGGCGTAAAATGGTGGAATTGCAGGCAAAACAAGCTCAATTAAACGCTAAAACTCTTTCTTATCAGGCTAATTTGGCTACGGATTTAGCTCTTCGCAGCATTTTGGATAACCGGAAAAAATTCAAGGGCGGCGTGCACGGCACCATAGCTGAACTGGGACAGGCCGATAAGAAATATGCTCGGGCTTTAGAAGCATCTGCCGGTGCGCGCATGAACAATATAGTGGTGGAAGATGACAAGACGGCCGCAGACTGCATCGCTTACTTAAAAGAAAACAAGCTGGGTTCGGCTTCGTTCATTCCGTTGAATAAAATAAAATATCATGATCTTACTGCCGAGGACCAGGCCGTTCTTAAAAAACCGGGCGTGCATGATTTTGCATTTAACTTAATAACTTTCAAACCGCAGTTCAAGAAAGCTTTTGCTTATGTGTTTGGAAAAACGGCCATCGTAGAAGATCTTGACGCAGTAAGGAAAATTGGCGTCGGAACGGCGCGCATGGTCACCTTGGACGGAAGTTTAGCCGAAGAAAGCGGAGTTATGCGGGGCGGATTTTTTGCCAAGAGAATCTCGGCTGGATTTAAAGAAAAAGATACTTTGGATGAATTAGAACTATCTGAAAAAGAGCTGGGTGAATGGCAGGGAGTGTTAGTCAATGTCGAACAGAAACGGGAAGCGAACCTGCAGGAAATATCCGCGCTGCGGACTGGAAAAGCTGAACTGGAAGCAGAAATGATAAAATTGGAAAAGACCCTGCATTTAAGCTCTCAGGATTTGGACGCTTCTGCCGATTTAAATAAAGAATTGAGGGGGCGGCTGCAGAAAGTGGACGATTCTCTGGCAGCAGTGCAAAAGAATGTAAGTTCTATCAACAAAGAGCTGGCGGATTTAAAGACCAGCAAACAGGAGCTGCGTTCCGAAGTCAGCCAGCTTCGCGATCCACGATTATTGGCGCAGCTGAGCGCGTTTGAAGATTCAAGACAGAAATGCCGGGAAGACATCCTGCGTTCCGAAAGCGATCTCAAAAATATGCTGCTGCAGGCGGAACAGGTGATTGCGCCGGAGAAGGAAAAAATCAAGGAAATCCTTAAACAGCACGATAAGGAAGAGCAGCGTTTCACGGCGGAAATTAACCGGCTCAGCAGCAGCATTAAAACTAAAGAGAGAGAGCTGGAAGTCAAAGAGAAAGAAAGCAAGGAATTTTATTCGACCTATAAGGAATTGTTTGTCATCAGAGAAAAATTAAGCGCGGATGCCGGCAAAGCGGAGAATGAGATAGAATCCTTCCGCGATAAGATGCGGGAGCATGAGCGGGAAATTAATTTGGTCTCTCTGAAAAATGCCGAAGTGAAAGCGAAATTAGCCGGATTGCAGGAAGAATTCGGCCGGTATAATGGCGCAAAAATATTCCCCAATAAGACTGCGGAAGAATTAAAGCATGAAATCGCCAAGTTTGAAGTGATGCTGGGGCAGATGTCGGCCGTGAACATGAAAGCCCTGGAAGTATATGAGCAGGTAGAACTGGAATTCAACAAGTTGATAGAAAAGAAAGACAGTTTAGGCAAGGAGAAAACCGACGTCCTTACCCTGATGAACGAGATCGAATCCAAAAAGAAAGAGCATTTCATGAAAACCTTCAGCAAAGCCGACGATAATTTTCAGAAAATCTTCAGTTCATTATTTACCAAGGGAAAAGCGTATTTGGAATTGGAAAATTTCAACAGTCCTTTTGAAGGCGGTTTGTCCGTAAAGGTAAAATTGACCGGAAACCGGTTCATGGACATCAAATCCCTGTCCGGCGGAGAGAAAACCTTGACCGCGCTGTCATTCATATTTGCCATTCAGGAATACCAGCCGGCCTCATTCTACGTGTTGGACGAGATCGATGCGGCCTTGGACAAACAGAACTCAGACGTGTTGGCAAAGCTGATTAGAAGTTATGCTGACCGGGCGCAGTATATTGTCATCTCTCACAATGACGCGATAATCTCTGAAGCAGATACTTTGTTCGGCGTAAGCATGAAAGATGGCGTCAGCAAGATCACCAGCCTGAAGATTTAAGATCATAAAAATATAATAATAATAATAATAATATAATAATAAATCTTAAAGAAAGCTCTTAGCTTCTTCCATCAGCGGCATTACTGCCTCTACTTCGCTTTTGAGCATCCGACCTAATTTTGCGAAAGTGTATTCTCCGTCCGCGCTTTTGGTCTCGCGGCTTAACTGCAGCTTGGGCGTCCCGTTGTTGTATGCAAATACGGCTACCGTAATCCTGGAGCGTTCAAAATCTACGGTCTTGGAAAACATTTCCTTATCTAAACTTTTATCAAATCCTGGCATTTAGCATCACCGTTTAATTCAAACTAAGGTTTTATTATAAAGGTATCGCTATAAAGGCATCATCGCAGGATTATTTTTATTCTAATAATCTGCTAATCGTTTCATATACTTTTGAAAAATCTTCGAACTGTGCTGCTCCTTTCAACGGTTCTGGTTTTGGTAGTTCAGGGTGGTACACACATACAAGCCCTCCATGCCCGGGTTCAGCTCCGCTTAATTGTTGATGAGTATACCCCACTGCTTGCAGTGGGGATACGAAAGCAACACAAGAAGGACAAAGTCCTTCTGTGCAAAAGGGAAATCTATCCCTTTTTGCACCAAAATCCCCACGCTAAATAGCAAAGCTGTAGTTACATCTCATACCCCACAGCTTGCTGTGGGGATTTTGATTTCTGTAAGGCAACACTGCCTGCAATGTCAAGCACCAGTAACGAGCCTAAATCCTTTTCAGGAACGCCAAAGGTAACTCCGATAACTCTTTTAGAGTTATTTACATAAAGTGATTCACAAACATTTCCTGCTTTAGTCATTCCGCCAGTATAATGAAGTAATGCTTTACTTTCCAGTTCTCCGGAAAGCACCAATGAATTTGTAACATCTCTCCGGTCAAGAATAAACTGCATCATATTTATAGGAACATAGGCAAATCTACTCATAACTGTTATAAGGCCATCATTATCTTCTTCATTAAGTCTTAAGTGAAGATTCAGAGCAACTTTCTCAGCAACTGCTCCAAGTTTGTAATCGGTTGGTAATTTGTATTTATCTGATCCTGCCATGTTAGCATCACCAACCCTATTTTTAAGGTGGTTGTTTAAAAATTTATGGTGTAAAATCACTTAAACATCAAGATTAACGACTTCTTTGGCGTGCTTCTCGATGAATTCCCTGCGCGGCTCAACTTCATCTCCCATCAGGATAGTGAAGGTCTGGTCAGCGATGATGGCGTCTTCAACTGTTATCTGTTTAAGTTTCCGCACCGCAGGATCCATGGTGGTTTCCCATAGCTGAGCAGGATTCATCTCTCCCAAGCCTTTGTAACGTTGAATTCCCACGCCTTCGCCCATTTCTCTCACTAGCTTGTCCTTCTCAGTATCAGAGTAGACATATTCCACGCGTTTTCCCTTCTGTATCCTGTACAACGGCGGCATGGCGATGTAAACGTGCCCTTTCTCAACTAAAGGACCCATATAGCGGTAAAAGAAAGTCAACAACAAAGTCATAATATGCGATCCGTCTACGTCTGCATCAGTCATTATGACTACTTTGCCATAACGCAGTTTGGAAACATCAAATTCTTCCCCCGCCCCGGTGCCCAAAGCTATGAACATAGCGATGATTTCCTTGTTTTCCATTATTTTATGCAGCCTGGCTTTCTCGACATTCAGTATCTTTCCCCGCAATGGGAGGATGGCCTGAAATTCACGATTGCGGCCTTGCTTGGCGCTGTTGTGGACAAATACGCCGGAAGCAAGTGCGAAGTTATGTGTGTTTGGCACTTCAACATCATATACATCCATTTTTTGGCTTAATCTTACGATCTCTTTTATTTTATGATTGAAATTTTCTACTGCTTCGGCTGCTTCTTCGGGATCATTCCAGAAATACCTCTGAGTAAAAGTATTGAATTTCAATAAATTCTTATTTCTGCTTTCTTTTCTTAGCTGAACGTATGAATCTATATCAATCTCTCCATGCTGATCATATACCTTGCGCAAAGCTTTCAATGTTTCCATAAAATAAGTCTGGTTATACGCTTCTTTTCTTTTCGCCCTGAATTCGGGGGTCCATTGTTGTTTGGTCTTTTCGCTTCTCCATCTTTGTAATTCTTCATTTTTCCATTGATTTTTAGCTGCTTCAGATAACCCAGACTTTTTTTCCGGATTATCGCTGAAATATTTTTTGATCAATTCTGATCGCTCTTTACGATTCTCTTCCTTGCTCCAATATTCTTGTTGAGCTTGGTTGAGGCGCCCATTATTCTCTTGGCGATATTCTTCATTTTGGTTATAAAAATCTAAGAATCTATTTTTCATAAACTTTTTGTATTCTTGATTTTCCCATTGTTTCTTTGCTTGTTCGCTGAGAATCATTTTAGTTTGCGGCTCTTTCATCCTCTTGCTCATCATCTGCTTAAATTCTGCGGTCTGCTTCAGAGCTCTGCATTTATCTTTAACCTCATCAGTATGTAAGGTTTTACTGATATTTTCTCTATGTAACTCTAAATGCGCCTTATCATTTAATCTCACAATGTTTGTCGGATAATTATTCAGTTTATTAAAATCGGCATGATGCCGGTGCACTCCGGATTCTGCTGAATAAACACTATTTCTGAGGTTCCATTCATCAGCAAGAAGATGGCTGAATATCCAACGATACCGTTCCGGGTCGTACACCATTTCATATCCTTCGATGGTAATCCTCTCTCCTTTTCGTGATAATTGCCTTCGTAAGGGCATCAAAGAATCGGTATAAACCAATTCTTCTGCTTTCTTATACGTTCCATCCCGCAGCATAAATCTGTGGTCTGGAGTACAGATAATTTCTTCTCCATGATCGAAAACAATTTTGATGACCAAAGTATTTTTTTGAGTTATCCTTGGATTTTTTATCTCTTCGATTCCGATGCTTCTATCTTCTGTAATAGTATAACAGAAGTTGCGTTTTCCTTGTCGGCATTCGGCGACTAATTCCTTAAAGGTCAAATTCCTCCCGTCTGCTAATGCAACTTTAGTATCTCCTGAAAAACAGCCGCCCGCGGAATCTCCTTCCACGATGAAAATTTCACATTTTGAGGAATCACGATTGCTGCAATCCGCCAATTTTCCAGGAAGCCCGGCGCCGTCCAGAGCGCCTTTTCTTCTGGTAAGTTCCCGAGCTTTTCGGGCAGCTTCTCGGGCTCTGGCGGCATCAATGCATTTGCCGATGATGGTTTTTACGGAAGCGGGATTTTCTCCAAAATAAGTGTTAAGCTCGTCATTGACGATGGAGCTGACCACGCTGAATACGTCGCTGTTTCCCAGCTTGGTCTTGGTCTGCCCTTCAAACAGCGGTTCGGGAACTTTGGTGGAGATCACTGCCGTAAGGCCTTCTTTCACGTCATCGCCGGTAAGTTTCATCTCTTTGCCGTTGAATATTTTCTTGGCGAAATTGTTCAACACCCTGGTGAGGGCAGTTTTGAAGCCTGAAAGATGAGTTCCGCCTTCTATGGTATTGATGTTATTGACGAAAGAAAACACGTTTTCCTGATACCCTGAATTGTAGCGGAGAGCTATCTCTACGCCGATGTCATCTTTGTTTTTTTCAAAATATATTACCTCATGCAGGGGCTGCTTGTTTTGGTCTACATACACCACAAACTGTTTTATGCCCCCCTCATACTTGAAAATATCCTGCTTTTTATCTTCCCGTTCGTCAGCCAGCTCTATCTCGATTCCTTTGTTGAGAAAAGCCAACTCACGCAAACGTTTAGCTAAGATATCGTAATGGTACACGGCCTCTTTGAAAATCTCCGGGTCCGGCTTGAAATGGATGACCGTGCCCCTTTCGGCGGTATCTCCGGTCACCTGTAATTCTGAGAAAGGTTTTCCTCTTGAATAGCGCTGGTAATGGATTTTTCCTTCTCGCTTAACCTGCACCTCTAAAGCGATGGAAAGGGCGTTTACGACGCTTAAGCCAACTCCATGCAGGCCCCCTGAAACTTTATACGACTGCTTGTCAAACTTTCCTCCGGCGTGAAGTTTAGTCAGCGCCACTTCTACGGCAGGAATGCCTAACTGGTGATGCATATCTACGGGGATGCCTCTCCCGTCATCAAAAACAGTAATAGAATTGTCGTTATGGATGATCACTTTTATCTTGGTGCAATGTCCAGCTAGCGCTTCGTCGATGGAATTGTCTACTATCTCCCACACTAGGTGATGCAGTCCGCGGAGACTGGTATCTCCTATATACATTCCGGGGCGTTTTCTGACCGCTTCCAGCCCTTCCAGTACGGTAATCTGGGCCGCTCCGTACGCTTGCAGAGATGCCGGATTTGGTACTGGTTTTGGCGCTGGATTTTGCGCCGGTTTCAGTTCTGGGTCAGGAGTCATTTTTTAAAAGGGGCGAAATATTGTTTATCGTCGATAAACCGCATAGAATTTGGGGTTTTTTAGCTTTATAAAAGTTTCTAAAAATTTTAAGGTTTTTTGCAATCCCGCTAAATCCTGCAGTCATTTGACTGGGCAGGCCATCAAGTCATCGACTCTTTCTCTTTCCAATTCCACGAATGCAGCTTCATAAATCTTCATAAACTGATCGGGGGTGTAACGAAGGAGATTATGCAAATAAATCACCGAGGTGCAATCTGCTTCGCGCTGCAATTCATACAATTCTTCTTGCGATACATACGGATTCCAGTTATCGAGGTGCCCCAGCTTAAAATGGGCGATTTCGTGGTAAAATAGAAAGTTTTGAAATTCTTCCGAAAACCAGCCGATCCAGTCCGGATTGTATTTGATGACGGGGATTTCTTTCCCATCGGTAGCTTTCTCATAACTAGCCGTTGCCCCGTGAGGATTATCCGGGTCGACAACAAAAATAATTTCCTGTCCGTAATTGTCAAATTGGTGTGTTTGAGGTTTGTAAATGGTATAACATCCCGATATCAGCAACGAAAGGCCGGTCATCATTTTTTTCATGTTTCATCAGCTCTCCAATGCGGATCTACGGTCATCTCTTTGATCTCATCTTTGCGCAGGAATCCTTCCCAGGCGATCATGGCTCCCTGGTCGCCGGCTAAATCAGCTGGCACTTGATAGAATTTTGCGCTGCGTTCCCTGCACATCAGTTCCAACATCTCACAGAAGCGTTTGTTCGCCCCCACGCCGCCGACCAAGAGCAGCTCTTTCTTTCCCGTGTGGGCTAATGCTCTTTCGGCGACTTCCGCGCACATGGCGAAACAGGTTTCCTGCAGTGAAAAGCATAAATCTTCTTTAGCGGCTTTTTTTTGCTCGAACAATTGCTGCGCTTTAGTCAGCAGACCGGAGAAAGAAACGTCCATCCCTTTAACTACATATGGCAATTCGACATACTTTCCTTTCTTCGCCAATTCTTCTATCTTCGGCCCGGCAGGAAAACCTAAGTCCAAAATTCTTCCGAACTTGTCCAGCATATTTCCTAGGCCTATATCGAGAGTTTCCCCCAGAACTAAATATTTATTTTTTTCCTGAATTATAACCTGAGTATTTACGCCGGAAACATATAGATAAACCGGATCTTTCAGCCCGTTCCACATTTTTCCTACAGAAAGATGGGCGCAGCAGTGATTTACTCCCACTAATTTTATGTTATGTTCCTTTGCCCATTTTGCAACAATATGGTATCCTTTCCATAAGGCCGGATCTAAACCGGGTCCGGCGGAATACGCGACTAAATCTATATCTTCCCAACCCAATTTAGCCGTCTTGAACGCTTCCAAAAGAATCTTTTCTGCAACTTTTTCATGGTGTTCGGCGATCTCATGCGGAATCATGCCGGCATCTTTGGACGTGTAACTATCTTTGACATTGGCAAGTATCCCGCCTTTGTCCGTTACGATGCCTATCCCGAAGGTATGTGCGGTGCTTTCGACGCCGAGGATGATCATAGGTTTAGAATTACGGAGAATATTTAAAAATTAATCGAATAGATTTGGTGATTAGCATTGTCCCCACTAAAAGTAGTGCATGCCACAACTTCAAAAACACTAATCCTTATTTACTACTAGCAGCCTGTCTTTCCAAGTCTCTTTTCTTGGCGATGGCGTTGCTTCGCCCGCTTGATTGGGCCGCAGAAATTATCTCGTCCGCCAAAGCGTCGTCAATCTTGGTTTTCTTGTTGAATGTCTTTACATATGCTCCCTGAGTCATGTTGCGGAGAGCCAAATCAACTCTTCGCTGCGGAGCAACGTCCACTGCTTTAGGGTATCGCGCTCCTCCGTATTCGATAGCGATGACTTCTTCCCTGGGAGCTGCATTTTCAACCGCGCGCACCAAAATAGCAAGAGGATTTTGCTTGAGCTTAGCTTCCGCTTTAGCCAAGGCATTCTTTACCGTGTTTAACGCTTTGATCTTTTTCCCGGTGTTGTGTCCGGAACTCATGAAATGTTTTTTCCCTTTATGACCGGACTGCATCAATTTGCTGGCTAGCCGTTCGACGATGAAAGTATTGGATTTATGGAACCGGTTTCCTGCATAGCGCGCTCCGGTCTTAGGAGCCATCTTGGGATCGATCGTAAGGTAAGGAACTAAACCCACATCAGCTACTTTAACGCCTTCTGCGGTCCAGCGGTTGAAAAATTTTATCGTTGACATTTTTATTCAGTCTAATGGATAACTCGCTTGGGAAGTATATCCTTTGTTTTCTTGTTTTTTTACTGCATCATATTCCTGAGCAAGAATATTTTCAAACAATGTTTTCTGAGCATCATTGATGCTAGTGTTGTATTTTACTTTGGGTGCGCTTGCATCCCCATTTTGCGCATAATGTTCTGCAATAGTTTTAGCAGCATCTCTAAAAGGATGAATTATGCTAAAAGAAGTATCAAATTCGGTATCCTCGGAATTGAACGGTTTTTGCGGTTTTGCTTTTGGGTTATATGTCCATTCAGCTGGAAGATTTCCACTAGCTCTAGCTATAACAGCACGCTGAACAACATTTCCTTTCTCATCTCTAATTCTGTCTTCAATAGATAAGTAGTAAATAATTCCAATTGCCATGTTTATCTCCTTGCTTTCTCCAATTTACCTCTCAATAAGGCATCTAAGCTTTGATCGTTAACTTTTATTACCTGCCATCTGATACAAGGCAAATCTCCTTTAGAGCGGCCCATTTTCCCGCCGATGCATTCTATGATGACTTCGTCGTGCTCATTGATTAATTTCTGAGCTCCATCGCCGGGCATGAAAGCAGTTATCTGTTTTCCATTTTTGACTAACTGGACTCTAGCACATTTTCTCATAGCGGAGTTTGGCTGTTTAGCTTCTACCTGAATTTTCTCCAGAACGATAGCTTTAGCCTGCGAAGAGCCTTTTAAGGGATCCACTTTCTTCTTTCTTTTAGTTCTGCTGACTATCTTGTACTGATTTCTTCTTTTCTTAAGTTTCTTGGCCGCCGCCAATCCGTTAGTTTTTTTCCCCATGTTGATTATACCACTTTTACTTCATAGTTAAAAAACCGTTTTACAGCCCGGTTTATTAGTTTTATGTTCTTCCCGCCACGTCCGATTAATAAACTTTTTGCTTTTTTATACGGTTCTTTTATGCTGATAAGGCCGTTGTCTTCAACAATTTCGGCAGCGGTAAGGGGATAGATGATATTCCTGATGAACTCCGTGACCGAGTCGCTGTATTCGATGACCTTCACTTTGCGCCCCAGCTCCTGCTGGACGTTCTTGATGCTGCTTCCGGCTTTTCCCACTGCCTTGCCGAACTCTCCTTTTCCGACCACGAAATAAACGGTGCCTTCTTCGTCTTTAAAACAATCCTTGACCTTGGCCCTGGTGATCCTTTCCATCAGAGAGCAAAGCCCCATCGATTCCTGGTCAAGTATTAGTCGTGTCAATTTTATTCAGTTGTTCCCAGGACGGAAATAAAGAAGTTTTTCTTGCAGAACAGGCCGAGTTCTTCGTTGTCAAGCTCCAGCTCTACCACTGGAGTGCTGATCAGTTTAGCGTAATGATGGACATCTGCTTTAAGGCTTTCCGGGCAGTTCTTAGCCAGATACACTTTTTGCAATGACTTTGTCCGTAGGAATTTTAAGGTCTGTTCTTTACCGATTACTGCTTTGCCTTCCTGAACTTTCGCTTTCAGGTCTTTCATTTCTTTCTCAAGATTTTCTGCCATTTTTATCATTATTCTGGTCTGTTTTTTAAATGTTTATTGATTTATCTTCACTTTATCTTCGTCACCAATCCGGGCAGTCCTGTTCCTACCGGGACCGGCTGGTTGACCATGACGTTTTCAACCACGGATGAAAGTTTATCTACTTCTCCTTCCAAAGCGGCATTGATAAGATGCTTAATCGGCGTTTCAAATGAAGCTCTGGCCAACACGCTGGCTTTTTCTTTCACTACGCCGTAACGGGTCACCCCCTTAATCTCTCCGGTGGCGCACATGACATCAGCTACGATCATGATGTGGCGTACGTCGATATTCAGCCCTTGGGCTTCGATGACTTTGTAAACTTCATTGATTATAGCCTGCCGGACCGCTTCGATACCCAATAGATCTTGGATTTCACAGATGTCATTGCTGGTGGTCCTGACAGCATCAACTTCCGGCATGGGAAGGATATCTTTCAGGTTGGTGCCGGAAGTAAGGATGATGTACTCTTCTCCCCGTTTTACCGGCAATACCTGTTTTATGCCCTTTACTCCGGCTATTTTAAATTCTTTTATCTTCTCCTTTAGATTGTAAATGTCTTTAAGCTCTTCCTTTTTTCCGGATTTAGTGAACGTGATCTCGTCTTCCGTGCTTTCTACACCGAAACCTTTCACTTTAGCTTTGATTATTTTTATCAGATCTTTTGCTGACAGCTCGTAATCAGAGAGGTTTGAAGTAAGTTTTACCTTCAGGACTTGGTCAAAGATATTCAGCGAATATTCCGAAGCCAATTCTCCGAAAGTAGTTTCCTTGATCTTTGCCGCGAACTTCTTCAGCAGCTCGATATCATTATTGTGCGGAGCTTTTAAGAAAATCTCCATCATCGGCGTCTTGATGTCTTTTCGCGCATCAAATATTTCGATGATCCTGGGCAATCCCGTAGTGACGTTCATCTCAGAGACCCCTGCGAAGTGGAAGGTGTTTAAAGTCATCTGGGTGCCCGGTTCGCCGATGCTTTGCGCTCCGACCAGCCCGACGCACTCTCCGGGATTTACTTTTGCGGCATTATGGGCGGCAAGGATGGCTTCCACCACTTTGCTGCAGTCGCCCTTGGAGATGTTTGCCGGAATGCTTTTTTTGATATTTTCCAGCACCAAGTTAGGGAGCTTGCCGGCATATTCATCTATAAATTTTTCATGCTCGCTTTTCATTTTATTTCTCCCCGCCAACTATCAGTTGGATTATCTCTTTTACATCGATCACGCCGTTCTTGGTTTTAGAAACGTCAAGATTATCTTCTCCGTACGAGAATTGTACGATCCTTCCGCTGGCATCACGTACTGAACCGTCATACACAACTTTAAGGTCCTGCATGGCGTTGGACAATCTTCTATAAAGGTATCCTGATTTAGGAGTACGCAGAGCCGTATCCATGAGAGCATCCCGCCCGGTCATGGCTCCAAAGAAAAATTCACTCGGAGTCAATCCGCTTTTGAAATTATTTTTGATGAATCCGTGCGCTTTCGGGCTGAGATCATTGCGTTTGAAATAGGGGAGGGTCCTTCCCTTGAAACCGGTATCGATCCTCTTTCCGCGCAGAGCCTGCTGACCTACGATAGCAGTCATCTGGGCGATGTTAAGGGGATTTCCTCTCGAACCGCATCTGGCCATGGTCAGCGCCGAACTTTCACGGACCTGCCGCACCGCGATGTCCCCGCTTTTATTTCTGGCGCGGTTCAGCGCTTCTAAAATACGCAGCTCTAAAGTCTCTGCGACCGTCCTTCCGGGAAGCGCATGCAGTTTTCCGGCATAAAATTCGTCTATAAGTTTCAAGGCTTCTTCTTCAGCTTTCCTGATCGCGGCATTGATCTCTTCCTTAGTCTCTTCAAGAAGATCAAAATCGCCGATGCCGATGGTGAAGCCGCGCCGGGTCAATACAGCTATTCCCAGTTTGGAAATCTTACTTAATAGGTCGGCGGTAAATGTAGAGCCGTACTTTTCATAGATATTCCGCAGCATCAATCCGCTTTCCTGACCAAGATTTGATTTATCCATCACTCCGGTCTTCAGTATTCCATTTACGATCTTGACCTGGTTTCCGCCCTTGTCCTCGCCCAGGAAATTGAAATCTTTCGGCAGCAGGACAGAAAATACTTCTTTCCCGTCGATTTTATCTTTCTGCGGCAAGCCGGATAAGTCCTCAACCCCGCAGCTGTAAAGAAGATCCACCGCTTCATTCCTGGTGAGGACCAATTCTTTAGTCAGTAGATAATTTCCGGTGATGGCATCGTGGATGCAGCCTACTACGCTAAGCCCATATCTGGGGCTGATGATCTGCGTTTCTACTAACATTAGGATGCGCGCTTCAGCGCGGGCTTCTTCATTCTGGGGAATATGCAGGTTCATCTCGTCTCCGTCGAAATCAGCGTTATAAGGGTTACATACCGCCGGATTCAGGCGGAAAGTATTTCCGGGCAGGACTTTGACTAAATGGCACATCATGCTCATCCGATGCAGCGAAGGCTGTCGGTTGAAAAGAGCAATATCCTTGTTGATCAAATGTCTTTCTACAATATATTCTTCACCAAGCTCTTCCAGGATTTCTTGTTTAGTCTCTTCAGTAATCGTTTTTCTTCTTCCGTTAGGCTTGATCACATAATTAGCCCCGGGATATTTTTTAGGGCCGTTTTCGATAAGCTTGCGAAGATGTTCCTTGTTCCATTCTGTCACTCGTTCAGGAATGGTCAGCTGCATGGCTATGCTTAAAGGGACGCCAACTTCGTTCAAGGTGATCATCGGGTCAGGGCTGATGACGGTACGCGCAGAGAAATCAGTTCTCTTACCGGCCAGATTGTGCCTGATGCGCCCTTCCTTGCTTTTGATCCTTTCCGTCAGCGTCTTAAGCGGCTGTCCGCCGCGGTGGCGTGCCGGTGGAAGCTGAGCGACTTCATTGTCGAAGAATGTGGTGACGTGATATTGCAGCAGGTCCCAGAGATCTTCGATGATGACTTCTGGCGCGCCGGCATTGATGTTCTCAAATAATCGCTGGTTGATTCGTACGATGTCCCCTAACTTGTGGGTCAGGTCGTCTTCGCTTCTCTCACCGGATTCTAGCGTGATACTCGGCCTCATGGTCACCGGCGGGATCTGCAGGACCGTAAGCACCATCCATTCCGGACGGAAATTTTCCGGGCTGAATCCAAAGATAAGCAGGTCTTCTTCAGATAGTTTTTCTAATCTAGCCCGCACTTCAATCGGGCTTAAACGCGTTTCCCCCTCATAGAAATTGTAAGGCTTTTCGATCTTGATCTTTTCCTGCTTGCTGTTGCAGTGCGGGCATTTATCCTTAGCTTTATATTTAGCTACGATAACTTTCACTTTTCTTCTTCGTGTTTCCAGCCCTTCCTGTTCGCCCGTCTTGTTGAGCATAGCAACATAGCGTTTGACTTTCTCTTCCGGGATGAGGATCCTTCCGCAGATCTTACATGTCGACCGCAATAAGTCCAATATCTGCCGTACAAATTTGATATGGATCACTGGCCGAGCTAACTCGATGTAGCCAAAATGTCCAAGACTTTCTTTCAGCTTCAGCCCGTCAGTCTTACATATCAATCCCGGATCGATGACCCCCAGGCGTAAATCCATCAAGCCGCCGTCTACCGGGTATCCTTCCTGATCATAAAGTTCGGGAGTTACAACCTTAGCTGCAGCAGCATCAATCATCATTTTTGGAGAAAAAACTCCAAATGAGATGCTGTCAATTTTTTTATGGACTTCGTGGTTCATTTTGGCTCATTTATTTTTTTTAAGTTATTTATTTAGTATTTGCTTTTCAAATGTAATTTGGGATAGATACCCAAAGTTCTTATTTCATCCAGCAATAGTTTAAATGCGTAACTGATCTCTATGTTGGACATCTCTGCATTCTCTCCATAAATGGTCGATATGGCCCTTCCGCCTTTCCGAGGATCATAATATCCCATCAGTCCGGACTTTTCGCATACCGGAACTACAATCTTATCAGAGTCGAATCTTTCTTTCAGCAGCAGGCTGGCCCCATGAGCGATAAAAGTGTCCTTCTCCATCTCACCTAATCTTAGCCCTCCTTCTTTAGCCTTACCTTCGGTAGGCTGTCTGGTGAGCAGCTGTATGGGGCCGCGCGCTCTCGCCTGCACTTTGTTGGCGACCATGTGACGCAACCGTAAGTAGTACATGTTTCCGACGAAAATCCTGGCGAGCATCTGTTTTCCGGTCCTTCCATCATAAAATGTTTCCGTGCCGTTGCTGCTGAATCCCAGGCTAAGCAATTCTTTCCGCAGGTCTTCTTCTTTTTCCGCTTCAAATAAAGTCCCGTCGACATACCGCCCGGCCAATGCTCCTACTTTTCCGCCGATAAGTTCGATCAGGTGGGAAACCGTCATCCTTGAAGAGATACCGTGCGGAGTGAAAATGACGTCCGGAGTGATTCCGCTTTCAGAAAAAGGAAGATCTTCAGCAGGCACCAAAATACCGGTGACTCCTTTTTGACCATGTCGGCTGGTGAATTTATCTCCGATCTCTGGTATCCGCTCATCTCTCAAGCGCACCTGGACCAATTTATTGCCTTCTTCGTTTTCTGTGAGGACTACAAAGTCAGCCACGCCCCGCTCGCCATGTTTCAAGCTCACGGAACTTTCGCGCCGGGTAGCCGCAGCCAGATTATATTCGTCCATGCTGTTTAAGAATCGCGGCGGGCTGGTCCTTCCGATAACCACATCTCCTTCATTGACTTTAGCTTCAGGATAGATGATCCCGTCTCCCTCAAGGAACCGGTAATCATGTTCGCTGCGGAATCCCTTCACGTCTTTATCCGGGACCGAGATCTCATCGATCAATCCGCCGGAGTATCGCAGTTCCTGCGTCTCCACCGGCCTGAAATAAGTGCTTCTGGCCAGGCCGCGTTCAACTGATGCCTTGCCTAATATGACTCCGTCTTCCATGTTATAGCCGTCGTAGCTCATGACCGCGACGATCATGTTTTGTCCGGAAGGATGCTGATCATATTCGATGATGTCGTGGACTTTCGTCTTTACGATCGGATATTGCGGATAATGGAGAAGATTGGAATCCATATCCATGCGCAGATGATAATTTGAAGCGTAGAATCCCAAAGCCTGTTTTTGGTTTTTACTTCCGATGATGAGGCGGGATGACTGGTTGTAGTTTCCGAAAGGGACTAAGGACGTGGTGATCCCGCTGATAGACCCAGGCGTGATCTCGAGATGGGTGTGCTGCGGAGTAAGTTCTGTTTCGCTGTAAGCTACAAAAGCATTTTCTTCTTCAGCAGCATCAAGATATTCGATGACTCCCTGCCGTATCATGTCGTGCCAGGTTATCTCTCCTTCGCCGAGCTGCTTGAGATGTTTTTCCGTGAGCAGGGATTTTCCTTCCTTGACGATGATCAGCGGCCGCTGCGCTCTTCCGGCATCGCAGGCCAGATGGACTTCCTGCGCTTCCGCATCGTAATAGACGCTCACTTCTTCAGAGATAGCGCCCTTCCTGCGCAGATCTTTAACTTCAGAGATAAAATTAGATGGATTTTCAACCATACCTACAAATTTGGAGTTAAGGTAAACTTCTGCCATCTTTAGTGCATCTCCATAACCCCGAGGGCTTTTATCTTTTCAAGGATTTCATTCTCTTCATGATCTTGTGAGATGGAACAGAGCATCGCCAGATTTTTTCTCAGGCCGATATTGGTACCTTCCGGCGTCTCGATCGGGCAGAGCCGCCCGATATGCGTACAATGCAGGGCCCGCGCATCGAAGTTCTCCTGCGAAGCAGACAATGGGCTTACCACTCTCTGAAGATGGGAGATCATATCTAAATAATTAGTCCTGCTCATCCTTTGCGAGATACCCTGCCGGCCGCCGACCCATTCTCCTGTCGCCATGGCAGAGTACAGCCGCGAAGTTAATAGTTTTCCGCGGATAATGACGCGGACGGAAGGCAGTTTTCCCCGTTTAATTATTCTCTGGAAATTGTAAAGGATGTCTCCGACCAATATTTTAAAATTCACCCGGAATAGGTCTATGAGCAGATCCCCGCTCATGCGCAGCCTTTTATTCATGTAATGGTCTTTGTCCTCGGCAGACCTTACCCCGTTGCTGACATCGACGAATTTTTTCAGCATCTTGCATAGGTTTATTGCTTTTACCCGCATAGCAGAAGGCTCCATGCCTACGTTTGGCAGTAAATATTTATTAAGAAGCTCTTTGGTCCTCTCCATGCGGATCTCTTTCGGCTGGGCTGCGCCAACCCTTTTGGCTATGTAATCTACCGCATCTTCTTGAGTTTTGATCTCTACAAATTCAAACAGGTTAAGGATTACTTCCTCATAATTCTTTTCCGTAGAAATGGTCTTGATGATATCTTCATCTTTGACTAAGCCCAAAGCTTTAAGGATGATTATGATAGGCATGTTTTTTACTCTGGTGAAAGTCATATAATATATTCCGTCTTTCTTCCGTTCAAAGGTATGCGGTATCTTATAAGAACCCTTGGTCGCAAAATATCTGCCGGTGAATCCTGAAGCTCCGTCTTCGACCATGAAATTATTACCGGCTAAATCTTCTACCGTAACTATGAGTTTTTCAGTCCCGTTGATGATGAAGTATCCTCCCGGATCGGTAGGGTCTTCACCGCGTTTGATCTGCTCTTCTCTGCCCAGACCATGCAGATGGCAGAATTTGCTGCGCAGCATGATCGGCATCTTCCCGACTTCGGTGACAAAATTTTCCCGCTGCACATCATTGATATAAGTGCTGATCTCCAGAAAAATGGGGGCGGAGTAAGAAATTTTCCGCAGGCGGGCTTCCATGGGATAGATCGACCGCTTGCTTCCGTCAGCTTCCGTTATCTCCGGTTTTCCTACGTTAATCCTGCCGAATCTGATCTTGAATTTTTCAATGTTATGCGGGATGATGGTCGGTTCGGCTTCCTTGTTCTCTTCGATGACTTCCTGCAGGCCTTTTTCGATGAGGTTGTTATAAGACTGGATGTTGCTCTCTACAAACTTCTTCTCTTCGAAATATTTTTTTAGGAGGGCCGATTTTTCCATGTTTTATCAACTCTCTATCACTTGGCGGTAATATTCCGTCTTGCCGGCAGTTTTACTTATCCGTTCTATCTTGATCACATCGCCTTCTACGGGATTGAGTGCGGCGATGGCCGGATCCTGCCGCAGAATTTTTGGCAGGTCTCTTATAATTATATTATACCTCTTCAGCAGCGCTTCTTTTTCTGCCTCGCTTGCTTTAGAGTGATTACAAACCAGATGATGATTACGTACGTCAAAACCCATTTTGTCCGTCAATTGCCCCCCATGATATTTTTTTTGTTTTCTCTGATTACTACTCTGATTAATATAAGGCGGGCCGGAGGGGACATTCAAGCTTCCGTTTTCCGGCGATCCGCCGAGTTTCGGAAACCATTTGAACCCCTGACCTCTTGATCTCTTTGTTCGCTTGCTTAAAAGTCAAGCGCTCAACCAAGCTAAGCTACCGGCCCAAGGAACGCCCTGGCCGGGATTTTCTTACTGATTGTGAAACCTCTTCCCAACCACACATTCGAACCCGGGTCGGGGCCTTTCTCCAAATCATTTAGGCCATACGACCAAATGATCACGACAGGGCCCCATGCTAGGCCACTACACTACCAGGGCATTTTTATGACAGCGCTTCGACTACATATCAAATTTCCACTTTTAGAGGGTGACATATAGAAGTTTTGCTGCCATTTTTCGATAAAAACGGGGGGTTGTTTATAAAGCTTTCTGTTTTTATGCAAAAATAGCCAGAAAATCATTGGTTTTAGCCAATGGATGTCCACAGAAAAACAGCGATTTTTCTGGGACGCTGAAAAAGTCGTTGCTTTTTCACGCGAATGGCATCAATTCTGGCTATTTTGCACATGAAAACAAACAAAGATTTGTTTTCTGTGCAGAAATGTGTTCTTTTTCACATTTCTTGCATCCTAAAAATGCGTGGTTTGGAAACAAAAAATGAAACTGCGATTTCATTTTTGTTCAGAAATAGAATCGTGGTTCTATTTCTTAAACCGTCTTTTTTCAAACCCCGCCCTTTAAGGGCGAGGTAAGACGGTTTCACGCATTTTTATGATATTAGTTTTGGGGTTTATCGTGCAGATAAAAAAGGTCCCCCCTCCCGGATTTTCAGGCAACAATGGTCTTGTTGTTTTTTCGAACCGGGGATTCCTCGGTGACTACTGGCTGACTCTTTTTCATTCCAGTCATCGTATGACAATTCTAAAGAGTTTCTACAGCCGAGTGTTCTAGCCGCTAAACTAAGGGGGGATTTTCTTTTGAGTTTAGGTTGGTTTATTAAGTTTTTGTTTGTTTCTTTGTTCCTAAAATCAAAAATCTTATAAATGAAAAAGTTTTACTGGGATATCAGTATGGGAACATAACGTTTCCAATTATACAAAGCACTAAGTATTTTTACGAATATTTGTGCTTTTAGTACACAAAAAAGAGGTGTTTTAAATGGTAAAGAAATTAGGTGCCGGCAATATGCTCGGAGCTTGGTCTTTTTTAGTAGGATTGGTCCTAGCAGTGCTTCTGGGATTGGGACTTACCGGTCCATATGCAGGGCAGATGTTATGGGTTGTATTCTTACTGGGTTTAGTCGTGGGGTTGTTGAACATTACCTCGCAGGAGACTTCTGCGTTCCTGACCAGCGGAACCGTGCTTGTTTTAGTATCGTTCCTGGGAGCAAATGTTTTAAGTTCAGTCCAAGGCGCCGGAGTTGATGTTTTAGTCGGGGTTCTACAATCAATTTTGACTTTGTTCGTCCCTGCTACTATAATCGTGGCACTGCGAGCTGCATTTTCCTTGGCAAGAAAATAAAATCGTTTGTTTTTTTTTCTTTTTATCTTTTTTAATGTATAAAACGATAAACTTTATTAATAATCTGCATTTTGCATTCTTGATGCGGTAGTAGTATAGTGGTTAGTATACGGCCTTGCCAGAGATTTTTGCAAAAAATCTCGTAAAAAGCGGGCGACCTTCGGAGTTTACTCCTTAGTCCCCCCTTGACGAAAGATTGTAAAAGTCTGTAATGAGGCTGTGACCGGGGTTCGAAAGGCAGGAAATGCCGCGGAAGTCCCCGCTACCGCATTTTTTTTGGAATGATTTTTATCATTTTTTATTATTATTTCTATTAGAGCACAGATAAACATTTAAATTTAGACTAAATCATCCTTCCAGCAGCCAGATTCGAAAGAAGAGGTTGAGCTTGTAAAATCCAGCTGGTTTATCGAATGGTTGTAAAACCTGTCTCGAAAGTTTTGGCTGCGCAATGATTCCTGTGGCGTATACGATAGAAGAGTTTATATAATCTTTTTTTCTATCTTTTGTCTGAAGAATATGATGGTGAAGATAAAAACTGTTTTTTTAATCTGTATGTTGTTGTTTATTTCAATTATCTCGGTCGGTTGCGGTCCCAATAAATCAGCTGTTCCTGTAACTTCAGAAGATAGTGCAGGAACGATCGCGGATATTGAAAATATCTCTGCAGCAGAGCCTTCGGAAGAATCGGAAACCCCGGAAACGCCGCCGGCTTGCGAGTATAATAGTGACTGTCAGCCGGATTTATTATGCGTGGAAGGGGCTTGTAAAACGTTAAGCAGCCTGTTTGAGACCGATTGTGAAGAAAAATGCAGCATCTCCGGAGCGAAGATATCCACCAGCGATGAAGAGGTCTATGATCTGGCCATGGGCCGGGGCAGTTATACTTATGCGGGAGCGTTGGAATGGAGGTTGATGAAAACCATGCCTTATTGCAAGGGCGAAGATCCGCTCGTGGTGATCACCGTGATTAAAAAGACGACCGGCAGGATCATCGGAGAACAGACCGTCACCTTGCAGGAGAAAGAAACTAGCGGCATCATCACCCACCCAACGATAAAAGGCATCTCTTTCACCATGACCTTGGATAGCGTTAATAAGCAGTGTTCTTAGTGTTTTTTTGATGATGTTATCTGATAATGCTTCTTGGAAATAGGATACTTAAACTTAATACAATAGAAGGCTAATATGAAACCCTATGCTTCGCAGGTCACTAACAGCCTCGCTAAACCGATGTTTTACGTCGTTGGTCGGCGTTCCAAGAAATAGGAAAGCTATCTTATTTCTGGACAGAAATGAAATCGTCGTTTCATTTCTTGTCCCCGTAAGGGACGTCCCCCTTGCAAGAAAACAAGCAAAGACTTGTTTTCTGCACAGAAATGATGGTTTTACCTCATTTCTTGTGCCGACGTGAATGTGATTTTTGAACACGCTCGGAAAGGGTTAGTGACCAAGGGTTTCATATTAGCCACAATAGAATTAAAACAGATAAAATAGAATTGAAAAAGATAAACTGATGGCGATAAGATAAAGGGATAATTGTTTCATGAAAAAAAGTGGCCCCACCGGGACTTTCAGCAGCAGTATTATTGTCTGCCTTTGAACCCAGGACCTCTGGCTTTCCAAGCGGAATTAATGGTTTTGGTTGAAATGAGCCATTAATGGTCGTATAAGACCAGCGCTCTAAACCAGGCTGAGCTATGGGGCCGATAATGGTGGAAGTATTCTTCTTTAAAAGGTTTGTTGTAGTTTTGGCTAATATGAAATCCTATGCTTCGCAGGTCACTAACTGCCTCACAAAACGCTG
>JBBSZV010000002.1:0-5315 GCA_038044525.1 Nanobdellota archaeon | reverse complement strand
AGTTGAACCCCACATAACCCATTTCCGTTTCATCTTTATTCTTGACTATGCTCTGCCTGACTAATTCTTTAAACAACGGAACCTTCACCGGAACGGCGAATTTGGTAAAGATAGAAGTAACTAATGCTTCTCCGATGTCCAAGGAAGCGATATTCCTGTTATCCTGACTTAAATCCTGCGGCGAAGATTCGATCACCGCCTGGCGTTCTGAACCCATTTCAATGCCTAAAATTATTTTGGTGTTCATGTTTGCCAAGATGGGTTTGGGAATCTCTGAAGGCAGCTGAGTTATCGCTATCAAACCTACCTTGAATTTTCTCCCTTCCCGGGCGATGGTATCAAAGACATTGCTTCCCTGTTCCAGCACGTTTTTTCCCAAAACCCGCAAGGCCTCTTCTAAGACTATTGAAACTACCGGCTTATCGTCTAACTGTCCGATCCGCTTGTAATATTTATACCTCTCGAATATTTCATTTGTAATCAGGCTTCCGATCAAGATCTCTACCGCTCCGGAAAAATAACTGGTGTCTACCACCACAATATTTCCCCGTTCGAGATCCCGGCAGATATCTGCGATGGTATTTTCACCGGCGACGGTATCGAATATCCCCTGACAGGAAAACTGCCCCTGGTCGAAATCCAATCCCAACAGCGAGATCAATTTTCTTTTTACTACGGCGATGGTATCTTCATGGAAGTGAACATGCTCAATCTTCTCTTCTTTCAATAAGCTTAAAATCCAGTTGGCGCCGAATTTTTTGTGATACACCTGCAGGCATTGCCGCTGCGGATCGGTCAGCATGATTGCGCCATGGAAATGTTCCGGCTTGAGTTTAGTTAGGTTTATTTTCAGCGTCTGTGCGCCGGCCGGCGGCTTTACCGGCGTGTAATAACTTACTTTCCCGACGGCAGGGTGGTCTTTCAGCCCTAACCCGTTTCTTCCGTAATACTCATCATGCGGATCCAGCACCAGCATGCCCGCGTAATCCTTATCCAAGATGCCCCATAAGATGCAGGACATCAGGTTGCTGTTGTGCACAAAAAGGCCGCCATGTCCCGCAAAGAATGTTTTATTATCTTTTACGGTCAAATCATAAACATATTTTTTGTGATACTTCATTTTTTTTATTTCTTTTATCCTATCCCATCTAAAATTTGTTAGGTATCCCAAATCTTTAAAATTATCAAATCTTGATAAAAATTCATTGAATAAATTTCTGCTGGGCCTTCTTTTGCCCAGCTCAATTGCAGAAATCATAGAGTAAGAGCAGCCGATCTTTGAAGCAAATTGCTTTTGGCTTAAACCAGCCCCTACTCTTTTTGATTTGAATAATCCCTTGTTTACTGGAATTAAGTCCGCGTTTGTATTCTCTTTATAGTTTAGTTTATCTTTCAAGACATCATTTTTCCGGGGGAATTGAAACCCAACTTCAGATAAAAATGCGGTCAAGTCTGATCTGCCAGATATTTTAAGCCGGTAATACCAATTCCCATTGTGATTTGTATTTGTGGATCTTTTCCACATTTTTTTACATCTGCATAAAATACCATATCTGTACAAAGCAAAACAGATATCGCTAGCAAGTTTCTTAGATTTGGTGGTAGTTGAGATCATAAAATTCCTCTTTTTCAAGATTTTAACGATGTCTACGCCGCCGTCGCCTTCAAAGTAAGTTTTAAGAAGAATTGCTAGATCGTTATTTGATAAGCTCATGAAAAAATTAGGTAGCCTCTTGTCGCCAGAAACTCTTCCCACACCTAAACTTTTTAATATCTTTGTGAATATAGAAGAAGATACCCCTACATCGCGATTATTTCCTTTTTTCTTGATCCAGAAGTGATGCATATCTAGCTTATTAAATATTTCATTTAATAAGGCCTGCCCGTCTTTTTCTGAACAACTGATTCTAAAACTATTTTCATTGAGACTATATCCTTCTGCGATATAATATCCTAATAATTGCAAGAATTCCTTCGCTAAAGGATAAATTGCCTTTAATTTTTCTCTAGAATGGTAATCAAGTAAATTGATTTGCCTCAATTCATTAGGGGATATATCTTCTTTTAATAATTGAGATAGGATAGTGATTCTGATTTTATCAGTTCTAATTACTAGATCATTATACTTTTGTGATGGCCTAGTAAAATACTTTGACAAAATCTCTAAGCATTCAATTTTTGGCTTAAAATATTTTACAAGGTTATTGTAATCGACTACATAGATATTACTTTGATTTTTCAAAAGTTCAAACAGATTTATTTCTTTTAAATTGCCGGATTCAGTTAATTTTAAAGGTAAAGGGACATAATCTTCAGTAGAGATATCCTGCGTCTTTAAAATTTTTAAACCGCCGTTTCGTAAAACATACAGGTTGTGATCCTTAGTCACTAAAATTTCTCTACCGCTTTCCGTAGTCACTTGATACATAAAAGAAGGGGCTTTGTGCTTAACAAAATTAGTGATTTCCTTAAGATCTATGGAATAATTTTTAGGATTCATGCTAACTACCTCTAGTTTAGAATCCCTAAAATGAAGATTATTTACTATCTCTCCGATAGATTTTATAGAAAATACGCCGCTTTGTTTGATCAGCACCTCTTCATTTTCATCAAGACTTTTGCCTTTCCCCGTGGAAGCGGGAATCAATACATGGTGGCTTAATACTTCTTTCCCCGGCAGAAGAATGTCAAAATCCATCTCCTTGCTTCCGCTGCGCAGCTTGCCCAGAAACAAAGGGTGTTCGGGCTTGGTGATAAAAGAAAGATCTTCCTTCCGGATCTCGCGCACGGTCGAAAAAAAAGAAGGCAGTTTTTTGCACATCTTGCTGCCGTCGGACAAGGTCAGGATCGGCTTCATGAATGCTAATTGATAATTGCGCAACCGCCCATCCATGATGGAGAAACTTCCTTCTTCCAGATTCATGCCGGCCACCAGTTCTAAATTCTGCTGCGAGATCTGGCTGCCATACACTAAATCATAAACCTGAAGGATGAAACGTTCCGGAGGGTTGTCTATCACCACTAACTCCCCTATTTCCAAAGAAACATCTGCTTTTATCCTGGCGATGAGCTTGGAAAAATCGCCGGATATCAATTGGCCTTTAGTCAAGGTTTCCATAACTCCCCGTCAAACCTGATCTCCAATCCGCCGATCCTGCCGCCGATGGTCCTGCAGTTTACGCCGGCTTTCACCAGCTTGTCGAGAGCTTTATCGGTGGATTCTTTCCATCTTGCAGGGATTTTATCTACCAATTCCTGATGCCTCACCAGCCCTGAAATCCCCGCTTTTATAATCGCTTCCGCGCAGCTCTCGCAGGGCGTCCACGGCACATACATCGTTGTTCCGGCCGGAGAGAATCGGGGACTTTTCTCAAGATAACTTTCCGCGACGGAAATCACGTCCACTTCAGCATGTATGACGGACTGGTATTTCTGTTCCCGGTCATTCCAGATTTCTTGGTTATCGTTCATCTCCCAGGGAAGATGGTTATAGCCGAAAGCGAGGATGATATTTTGGGGATTAACCAATATTGCCCCGGTCTGGGTGGAAGGGTCCTTACTTTTGAGCGCTCCGATCTCGTAAGCGAAGCGCAAGAAATAGAGGTCATCCGGAGGGTGGTCGTCCATCTGCTATTGGCTGCTTATTTGGCTTTTAATTATTTCTATACCTTGACTATTATATCTTACTGCATTGAATGGTAGATGAAGTTCCCGGCTTTAGGCAGCAAATGCTCCTGCCAACAAAAATCTTTATAAATAAGCTGCCTTTTTGAAGTCCCATGGAACCGATAGTAGTAAATTTCCGGCTGGGAAGACACCATAAAAAAGATAAGCAGATGGTGATCAAAGTAGCTGATTCCGCAGACGCTGCGGCTAAAATGATCGGCAAGACCGCCGTATGGACCTCTTCTGCTGGAAAAGAGCTTAAAGGCAAGATCACCCAATTGCACGGCCGAAATGGAAATGTCCGCGTTCATTTCTCAGAAAAAGGGCTGCCCGGGCAGGCTCTGGGACAGAAAGTTAAAGTGGCTTAGGATTAATGAATTATTTCTTATATATTGGTAAATAGTTTCTTTATACGACCTCTAAGATTATTTCCTAGAATGCAGTATTTCTAACTGCTTAAACACATTCCCTAATGAGCCGCGGAGAGTCTCAAAATGGCCTAAGGTTTCTTTGACCTCGGCGCGGCTGTTGATGCTTGCCGGAATCTTATCTTTAACATCCCCTAAAAATTCTTTCTGCGCAGCCTGCAGGAAATTGATTATTTTTAGTACTGCTTCTCTATCGCCGGCTTCTAAATTGCGCAGCAGCAGCTTGCAGCTGCGGACGGCTTTTCTGAGGTTATCTTGAACTTCATCAATCTGTCTTTTGGCTTTGTCTCCTTTCAGGTCATTGAGGCTATCTTCCACTTCGCTTAATCCGCTCATGGCTTTGATTACATAATCTTTCACCGGGCTGGTCAGATCCTTTTTCCGATCCATCTGTTCTTCAACTTCCTTTTTCCCTGCCCACTCTTTCAACTTCCCACGCACGGCTGCTCCTTTCTCTCCCCATTCCTGCTCCTGCTTAGCTTTCTCTTCCGGCGTAGTTACCCAAAATATCTTGACTATATACCAGATGATCATGAGGCTGACGATAAATAATGCCCAGGATAGAAATTGCGCCATAGTTCCCGCTACCGAGGGGGAAGGCGAAGGACCGACGATTTTAACTTCATTATTCATCGCGCTTAAAACCCAGAATAATATCAATGACAATATTAACTTGATGATTACCGTCATCTTGGTTTCCTGATCTTTACCAGGCCATTTCCAGATTAAATACCAATAACCAAATACCGGACCGCCGATAAGCAGCAGACCTACTGCCGTAGCCCAGCCGGCTCCTACTGCTAAAATCGCTGAAGCCGGAAGAAAAATCGCGGAAATAGTAGCTAAGACTGCTGCTACTACTATGGCTTGAGTTCGCTTGAAAAGGATCTGCCCGTCTTTTCTCGTGCTTAAGACAGATGCTACTGCAAAGAATAACGTAAAGCATAAAATCCAGATAAGTATCCTAGTGAACGGAACTGTTCCGGAAATGCCGATGAAAGATAGATCACCTGCGGACAATATTTTCTGCCATACTCCCTCTAGGACGTCCATCGGCCCGGCGTAAGCTATGGGAAGACCTAACATCAAAGCTAACAGCCACCAGCTCTTTTTCATAGCAGGGAGAAGAATTTATAGATTTATAAGATTTGTGGGAGTGAAAAGATTTGTGTTATCCCGAAACTATTTCCCTACGATAGGTTTTTAGGGGTTATGAAACTA
>JBBSZV010000001.1:0-40953 GCA_038044525.1 Nanobdellota archaeon | reverse complement strand
TTGTCAAACTTTTAGGCGGAAGCCCCGCAGCTCTGCTGCGATTGGGAGTTTCACTGATTTGGCTACGATGGTGGAAAGACCAGAGAGTTATAGGGTCAAATATTAATCGGAAATGAGCAGTAAATACTCTATTTTCAAAGCTCTAAATCTTTTTAAATTTGTATTTATCATCGAATTTAATGAAATTAGCCTACATTGAAAGCCCTTTCAAAGGAGATAATTGGGAAGCGACACGCCGCAATGTTCTGTATGCGCGGATCTGCGTCCGGGATTCTTTGCTAAGAGGCGAAGCTCCTTATGCCTCGCACTTATTTTTCACCCAAGCAGGGGTCTTAAATGATGCTGTCGCAGAAGAAAGAGCTTTAGGGATCGCTGCCGGACAGACCTTGGGCGACAAGTTTGACCTGCGCGCGGTCTATGAAGATTTTGGCATCAGCAGAGGGATGCAATACGGCATCGAGAGAGCTTTGAAATTAGGCCAGCCGATTGAGCATAGGAGAATTTCTTTAGTTACTGATCTGGATAAAGCCTTGCGCGAAATGGCTGAAACGAAGCCGCATCTGGACTTGGGCGGATTGTTGTTTTGAGATTAAATTTATTTAGATTATTATAAAAATTATTATAAAACATAAACAAAAATTAACTGCTTTGCTTTATCCTTAACTTCTCTTGGATTAAATCCCGGTACTTGTAATCAAGCGTCAACTGCACCTGTTTCGTAGAGATATGCCCTTCAGGCAAGGCTTCTTTCAGCTTGCAGACTATTTCTGCCTGTCCGGCTTCATCCAAGCGGGCTTCGTTGACTTTACCGCCGGATTTGCATTCCCAAGCAGAATCCTCGGTGCTATATGAAAGGACGTTCCGCACACCAAATTCTTCTCCTGCTTTAGTAACTTTTCCGGTTCCAGCATTGCTTACCACGATTTTCAGGGCAACAATGCCTTTACCGGCAGTATCTTCTTCCACGCTTCTAACGGTAATCGGCGCTCCCGAGACAAAATAAGTTTTTGCTTCTTTGACATTACATACCCGCTGGTCGGTAAGGTCTTCTTTCAGACATACTTCCGGAACGATCAAATAGGTCTGGTAACGGTATTCAACGTTAGCGAACCATTCCCGATCTACGATGCCGGTAACTTTTTGCGTATATTTTGCTTCGCTTCCGAAGGTCAAGGTTTCTTCCCCGCCGGCAGGAACTAATTCAGATATGGAATCTAAAGCCAAAGTATTTTTTAATTCCCACAAAGCGATACCGGAAAATTCATTTTGTGAAGGGCCCAGCAGCTTAACTGACACTTCATTAGGTTGGACAGCATATTCTCCTTTGTTGCGGAGAGTAACTTCCAAAGGGAAGGATTCCTCATCAAAAATAGCGTACATCCCTTCTTCTTCCACTCCAAAAGCCTCAAATTGAGGGACTACCCCCTGCGTTCCGCCGATGAATGCTCCCTTGGCGGTCTGCTGCTGCTGTTGCTGGCAGGCAGTAAGAAATAATAAAGCCATAATAAACACCGGAATAATGAATTTTCTCATTTGAAGACCTCTTTTAGATGCTATTACTAACATTAATCAAGAAGGATATTTAAATTTTACTGGGGCGTCCTTACTATCTTGACCGCTTTCTGCTGGGATTGCATATATCCGTAATCCAGATCTACCAGCAATAAGGTTTCAAACGGCGTCGCTCCGGGGATGCTGAAACTGCAGATTATTTTTCCCTGGTTGTTCACTAAGCGCACAAATCCGTCGTTAGGCTTGCAGTTGATTTTCCCTCCGCCGGTAAGTTCTACATTGTAAGAAAGTTTATCCAAATCTTTGTATTCCAAGGACGCTTGCCCGCAATTCTGGATGTTGGCATAAGGGCTCAACACTTTTCCAGTTCCCAAATTCTGCACATTTATCTCAAAGATGGCCTTGCCGCCGACCATGTCTGCCGCAACGTAACTTATCCCGACCGGTCCGCCCTGACCGCCGCCCAGGGGCAGGTCTTTCGGTCGGCAGGTTTTCTGTTCAGAAGATACATGGTAAAACAAGGGATCAACACAGACAGAAGGATTGGCAGAGGTATGATAATTGTAACAAGTAAGATAATTCAAAGTAGGGCTATAATCAGGGACGTTATAAGGGAGGTTAAGGCTGGATTCAAATTCTAATAAGTTAGTGCTTCCTTCCACGTTATAAACATTTTTTCCTTCTAAAACGCCTACGCTTTCAGCGCAGGAACGCGGACTGGAAAAGCCGCCGGAAATAATGTTTTGATCAAACCCGGTAATCTGCACAAAGCAATCCTGCGCCCGCAAATCGTAATTGCCTTTATTCTTGACTTCCACTAAAGCGATAAGTTCATTCTGGTCGTAGATAAGAGAGGGCGGGGAATCCTGGATAAGCTGTATTTCCACTCCCTGCATTCCGGTCTTAACCTGCTGGAGGATGGCCGCGGTATCCCGCGGAGTTTCTCCAGCTCCCTGGGGTTTGCAGGAGACCAGCAGCAGGAATGATGCGGTCAGCAGAATTAACAATACTTTCAACACACTCTTTTTCATGCGCTTTATTAAATAAAGAATGTATTTAAGGTTTTTGGTGGTTAATCTAATCCTGTTGTTGCATGTATTCAGTAACGATGCTAATTATTTTTTTGACGGTATCATTACAGTTCTTAAAATATAATCTGTCTAAAATATTGATTCCTTTTTTTCTAATTATGTCACTAATAAGAGCATGAATAAATGATTGGGTAGCCGATTCAACTTTTTCAAAATCTAAAAGAACCTCATTTTCATCTAAACAAGGTAAAATCTCTTTTACTCTTATATCGCGTGCTATGTCCTTATTCTCCGCAAAACTTCCAGTTTTTTCATAAATTTTTATTAGTTTCATATAAATCTCGGTTTTTTATATTTTTCTTTGTTTTTACTTTTTCTTTCTTTTCTATAAAATTGTCTAATCAAATCCAGTAGTTCTGAAAAATTTGCATGCTCATCTAAACATAAATCTATACCTACAACTGTTCCAGTCCAATAAGGGTAATTTCCCCCGTATGAGCAATGATCTTTTAATGGGTCTGCAACAAGTTTGACTTCTTTATTTTTTGGATTTTTAAGTAATTTATACATGCCTTTTCCGCTGTATATCATAAAAAAATCCCTATTAACTTTTGCTAAGGATTTAATAAAAAAAAGTCCTGCACCAGCGTTGGTTGCACTTCCGCCAACTTTTTTTGTTGTTCCAGTTATTCCTGGCGTAAGTGCAAGCGATAAGGCTTCAATGTCGTCCTTTGGATTATAAAGCCTATCTAAAGTATTTTTAATTCCAACTCCTGCATCTGCTACGCCAATTCTAATAGTATTACTTTTTTTGTAATATTGAGCACAAACTATAGCCCCTTCTGTAGAACCAGCATGTTCGAATACATTTCTAACCAATTCACTGATTATATAGCGTATAGGTTCTACTTTTTCTTGATCAAAATGAAGCAACGGTATCATATCTGTTATGAATTTGTCTAATTGTTCTGAATTTTTTATTAATTGAATCGGAATAAATCTCCCTGCTGGCTCGTGTTCGTTAATTTTCATTTCAGAGTCCAAGTTTAAAAATCGAAATAAACCCATACGTTCAAAGTAATGCTTTGAAGTTGCTTGCATTATTTCGAAACTTATTTTTTTGTTTTTTCCCCTCATTTTTAAGCCCAAGGCCGTGACCATACACAAAACTACCGGGTGAACAGAAACCCAGTTTTCATGAGAACTTATCTCTAAAATTTCTTCATTCGTGTTATCAATATTTTTTAAAAATAGGTCTATATTTCCAATCCAAACGCTATTTGGTAAAAATACTTTCATATAACCTAAAATTAAGTCTGATTTATAAATGCTCCTAAAATGCCGGGAATCCCGGTAAAATATGACTCTTTTTAAACTACTCCCGGCAGATTTCCCCCAGAAAATATTATAAATAGCTCTTATTCCAACATAAAACATGGCCAAATACAAAATAATCCATTTCAAGAAAGACTGCATCAGCTGCGGCGCCTGCGCTGCCGTCAATCCTGAATTCTGGAAGATGGACGAGCAAGGCCTGGCGCATCTGAAGGATTCTGTTGAAGTTGACGATCATTACGAATTAGAGATCGATTCCAAAGAAGATGCAGAAAGCAACCAGGAAGCGGCAGATGTCTGTCCGGTGAATATTATTCATGTGAAAAAAGATGAAGATAAAACTGATGACCAATAGATAATCACTGCTTCAATTCTTTTCTCAGCGCGTTATTAAAATTTACCAGATGATGTTTGGTCCTTGACAGCATCTCCCGATACTCTTTCATTAGATTTCCTCTCTCTTCTAGGGCTTGATGATGTTTCTTGCCGTACTTGTAGCGGGTTTTTTCGTCAGCAGCCTGATGATATTTTTGCGCAAGCTTCTGCGCTTCCTGCCCGGCATCATGCAATTTTTTATTGAGTTTGGCCAGTTCTTTAGAACACAAGTAAAGGTACGCTGATTCGCGAGTTATGCTCATGTCTGAAAGTATGATCTTTGAATATATAACTTTAGCGGTCGTCCGCTTCAATTTTCACTGAAATTCCCAGATGGTCGCTGGGGTATTGGCTAATATGGGTAACGTATTGTGATTTTTTTGTTTTTCCGATGTTGCTAAATACAAAATCCAATTGGTTTCCTTTAGCGGGGTGTTTTACAAACTCTCGGTGGATGTGCTGCGTTTCTTCTTCGGAGTTACCAATAAAATCTAATAGGCTTTCTAGGGAGGAGGTCATATCTTCCAGTAGGTTGGCAAAGGCATAGTAAGGCATCGATTCTCTTTCAAAATTGAAATCACCGGCGAGAATTATTTTTCGGCCTTTTTCAATTTTCTTTTTGACGTATTCAAAAAGCTGTTCCGATTGCGCTAATAAGTGCATCTCTTGGTTATGACGCGGCCGGTATACGGAAACATTATGCACATTGATAATAGTCAGGTCTTCATGCAATTCTTCATGTTCAATGATTGTTTCCAGAAATCCTTTTCCCAGGATAGCATCAGTAACCTGCTGTGAGAATAAATTTCCCTGCGCTTGATAGCGGTGGAAAGTAACTTCTTTAGGCGTCTGTTTGGTGAGGGTAAGAAGCCCGCTTTTCAGAGAGATAAATCCTTCCTGATAGGAATGATTATATTCATCAAGCCTATGAAATGATTGGCTATGCCATCGGCGAAGAAATATCTCCTGTAGGCAGACGATGTCATAATGCCTATTCTCGATAGTTTCCGCAATGATATCAAATCTTCTGCGCCGGTTTCTGATCGGGACCCCCCAGCAGTTCTGCGTCAGAATTTTCATGCTCTACTTCTTCACAATGATCATGCAGTGATCTTTCTCGAATGGTTCCAGAATTTTGTAATCAATAACCGTGAATTCTTTTTCCAGCTGTGTCCTGACTTCGATGAAAAGGTCTTTTGATTTTCGTTTGGCATCTATGCTGCGCGCTTTGACTGCCAGCAGCCCGTAGCCGCCTTTCTTCAGGAATAATTTGCAGTTCTTGATGAATATCTCGGCCTGATTCTTCTGGGCGATGTCCTGATAGACGATATCCGCTCCGGAAACCCGCTCTACATACTCTTCCGGATGGTTGGCATCAGCAAGTATCGGGATGATATTTTTCCGCTGTTCGGAAAGGAACACCAAATCACGCATCACCCGCGGCGCGGGATCGATCCCAAAAATAATCCCCTCTTTATTGATCATATCCGAGATGAAAGAAGCTGTATAGCCGTGAGAGGCGCCCAAATAGAGGACGACGTCGCCTTTTCTGATTCCGGCGTTAGTGCATCCTTTCATGACCATGGCGGCCAGTTTGCTGTGGCTAGGGTCAAATTCGCGATATTCTCCGTCTTTTTCTTTGAAGGTTCGTTCTTCAAAATGTTTTTTCCCCGGAAGGATGCTTTTAGTGTACAATCTCCTGCCGTCGGAATACAGTTCAAATATTTTGTGAGGTTTGATGCTGCTCATTTTTTTTCTTTAGCTCTTTTCCAATGTTCTGATTCCTGCTCTGCGGTTAATTTTTCCCCAGTAAAAATCCAAGGTTTGCGCATTCTTATCTTATCTGCAGCTTTGCGCAGGGTTTCATCAGTGGTGAACAATCCTTTCTCTTCAGCCAAAGCGGTAATAGTCAAAGCATCCCAGATAATGTCGCCCAACTCTTCCTGTAAATTCTGCATATCCTGATTTTTTACCGCATCTATCATTTCGTTCACTTCCTGCTGGAGCATCTGCGCTTTTTCATCCAATGTTCTTTGCTGCGACCATTCTGAATATTTGCGGTCTTCTACGGCGATGGAATGCAGTTCCTGGAATTCTTTCATAGTAATTTTTCCTCTAGTTCTTTTTTATATTCCAGCGCTTTGAATTCGCCTTTGAAATAATCCAATCGCGCGCAGAGAGATAATTTGTCTGCCAGCCTGCGCGCAGCTTTTCCTTTTTCGTTCCCTTTGGCGTTCTGGACGAATGGATGATTGATTATCACTCCATATTTCGGGCTCTTGCTGCCGGTCTTGATATGCCGGAACAATGCTTTTTCTGCGCCGAGAAGCTGGACTGTAGATGCCGGCAGCAGAGCAAGATGCTTCAATCCTTTCCCCAATTCAATCAATCTGGCGGCGATGGTCGTTCCGGCCAATTCCAATAAGTTAGGGCAATATATTTTCATGATTTTCTGCAGGTATAATTCATGTTTTTTCCGCAGTTCGTATAATGAAGCGATCCTTTCGGCTAATAATCTCATCTCTTCGATATCAAAGGTTTTAAGATCCGCGCCGAAAGTTTTCTGATCCCGTTCTTGTCCTAAGACTAATTCAATGTATTTCTCGTGGTTTTCTATCCGTTCGGACAATTCCGGATAGTACAAGCTGTACCATTCCCTGAGACGTTTAGCCATGGTGTTGGAAATCTTATCCAGCTCGTTGATGTTAGCGATAGCCTGCATGATGAGGTTGTCTTCATTGACCGCATTTTTCAAGCCTTCCTTGGTCAATTCCAGATTATTTTGATAAAATTCCTGATAATATTTTGCATCTTTGAATAATAGTAATGTCTGGAGAAGTTTTTCTTTCGGCAAAGGCTGGGCATTATGCTTTTTTTGCAATTTCGCTTCTGATTTTTCTTTTATTTTGTACTCTTCAATGGATTCGAACAGCAGAGAATCTACGGCCGCCATATTTTCATCTAGAACGAAGGTTCCAAGGATGTTGGTGAATATATAGTTCATGGAATTTCTTAGGAAGAATGTTTTTATATAAATGTTGTTGTACCCGCGGAGATGCCGGGCAAAAGCCAGCATTACCGGCACATTTATAAATAACTGCTATCCCAAAAGGGAAACCTAATCAAAATGGGCGCAAATCACACTGATCGACTTCGTCGATTAAATGGTCTACGTCAAAATCAGCCTGAAAAGGCAACCATCGCTAATCTGCATATGCTGATTCTCGGATGGTGGTCATGAATAGGCAGTTACAAAAATGGGACAACCAAGCGCACCGCGTAGAGGAAGCGTACAATTTTGGCCTCGCAAGAGAGCAAGACATTCAGTAGCCAGAGCTAGATCTTGGGCTGCGGAGAGCAAGGTTAAACCTCTCGGATTCATCGGCTATAAAGCAGGCATGACTCATCTTCTGATTTCAGATAATCGTCCGCGTTCCGTAACCAAGGGCGAAGAAATAATGGTTGCTTCCACGATCATTGATTGTCCATCTATGAATGCAGCGGGAATATGTTTCTATAAACTCGGGCCGTTGGGACTGCAGAAAGCAGGTTATATCTGGGCTGACACATTATCCAAGAATTTAGGGAAGAAAATCCAACTGCCCAAAAAAACTGCTAAAAAATACGATGCTGTTTCCGGGTTTGATGATGTCCGTCTATTGGTACATTCTAATCCTGTCCGAGCTTCTGTCAATACGAAGAAGCCCAAACTGATGGAACTTGCTATCGGCGGAAGCAAAGATGAAAAACTTGCCTATGCGCAGCAGGTGTTAGGCAAAGAAATAAAAGTTGAGGATGTGTTTGAATCGGGCGTTTCTGTTGATGTTCACGGAATCACCAAAGGGAAAGGTTTTCAGGGAACTGTAAAACGTTTCGGCGTTCCCATCAGACAGCATAAAGCTGAAAAGACCAAGAGGGGTATAGGAACTCTCGGGCCTTGGCATCCTAACCGGGTTCGTTACAGCGTTGCCCAGCCTGGTAAAATGGGTTATCATCTGCGGACTGATTATAATAAGCCCATCCTGAAAATAGGAAAAAGCGGCGAGGAAATCACTCCTTCCGGCGGCGTGTCAAAATATGGCTTATTGAAAAACAATTATCTTTTGCTGAAAGGATCCGTGGTCGGTCCAAAGAAAAGAGCGGTGCTGCTCATGAAACCGATCCGGCCAAATTTATCTATAACAAAAGAAGCGCCGCAAATAACTTATGTCTCGGTGAAATCATAAAATGAAACTGCCTCTACTAAATATGCAAAATAAGAAGACGGGAGATTTAGTCTTGCCCAGCCAATTCTCCGAAGGGTTCCGGCCGGATTTGATTAAGCGGGCAGTACATTCCCTACAAAGCAAAGCGCGGCAGCAGCATGGCGCAGACCAAGAAGCAGGATTACGGCATTCATCTAAATTAAGCAAACGAAGAAGGAAATACCGGGGCTGTTACGGATTGGGTATCGGCAGAGTTAACCGAAAGATAGTTTCCCGTCGAGGAACAAGATTCGGCTGGATAGGGGCATTTTCTCCTCAAACAAGGGGCGGTCATCGTTCTCATCCTCCCAAGGCCGAGAAGATCTGGGAACGGAAAATCAACAAGAAAGAAAACCGGAAAGCTATTCGTTCTGCCATCGCCGCAACGGTGCATAAAGATATCGTAGCAAAAAGAGGGCATAAAGTTCCTGAAGCTTATCCTTTTGTAGTCGCTGGAAGCGTAGAAAGCTTATCCAAGACCGCAGAAGTGGAAAAATTGCTGCTGGATCTGGATTTTGATAAGGAATTGACGCGTTCCGCGCAGAAGAAAGTCCGCGCCGGTATTGGAAAAAATCGCGGAAGAAAATACCAGCACAAAAAAGGCGTCCTTATCGTAACCGGAGAAAAATGCCCCCTGTTGAAGGCAGCGCAGAACATTCCGGGCGTAGATGCAGTCGAAGTCAAAGCCCTGAACGCAGAATTGCTGGCTCCGGGAACAGATGCAGGAAGGATAACCTTATGGACGGAAAAAGCAGTGCAGAGATTAGCGGAAGAAAAATTATTTGAATAAAAATGGCAAAAAAAGTTAAGGCAGGAAAGGTACCGGCAGCAGTCGTAACTGATAATGCTTTCGATCCGTATACGGTCATCAAGTATCCTTTGGCCACAGAAAAGAATATCCGGCAGATCGAATCGCAGAACAAATTAGTGTTTGTGGTCTCGCCGAAAGCGACCAAAGCTGACGTAAAAAAAGCCATCGAACAGCTGTACAATGTCAAAGTCATGAAAGTGAATGTGGACAACTCGTTCACCGGCGTAAAAAAAGCGCATGTAAAATTAAGCCCCGAACATCTGGCTTCCGACGTGAGCGCGGACTTGGGGCTGATATAAGATGGGTAAGCAACTGATACAGCAACGCCGTGGACGCGGCACACCGACGTATCGCTCGCCCAGCCACCGCTTTGCAGGAGCAGTCAAGCATTGCCGCGCAGAAACTAATGGAAAAATCACTGATCTGATTCATTGTGCAGGGCATAGCGCCCCTTTGATGGAGGTCGCTTACTCTAACGGAGAAAAAGGATTGTCATTTGCTCCTGAAGGCATTAGAGTGGGCGATGAAATATCAATCGGACAGAGCACGGAAGCAAAAATGGGAAATGTCATGGCTTTACGCGACATTCCAGAAGGAACATTGATCCATAACATTGAACTGAATCCATATGACGGCGGAAAATTAGTACGGGCTTCCGGCTCATTTGCCAGAGTTATTTCCAAGACGGAAGAAGCCGTGCGGGTAGAACTGCCGTCAAAGAAAGAAAAATTATTTTTGCCGGCCTGCAGAGCAGGCATCGGTGTCTTGGCAGGGAGCGGAAGATTAGAGAAGCCATTCCTAAAAGCAGGAACACATTATCATAAGATGCGGGCCAGAAATAAATTATATCCGCACGTGTGCGGGGTATCCATGAACGCTGTAGACCATCCATTCGGCGGAAAATGTTCCCACGTGAAAGGACGGCCGACGCAGTCGCCGAGAAGCGCTCCGCCGGGACGTAAAGTAGGTAAGATCGCGCCGCGAAGAACGGGTAGAAGGAAGAAATGAAGATGGAAGCACTGCAAACATCAGAAACCAGAACTGTCGAGCCGATCGTGTTAGACCACGGCTTGCTGTTGGACGGGGAAGCAATCCGTGATCCAAATGGAAGTTATCGCGTTGATTCTAAACAAGGGTGGGAAAGGTATCTTGCTCCTTTTGGAAAACGCCTTCCTACAGTGGGGGAGTATGTTGCGGCAATAAAACAATTACATGAAGAAAATGATCCCCATTTAACAGGAATATTACAAGATTTACTGGAATATGCTTTGTGCACCAGCACAAAAATAGATTATGATAAAAGCAATCTTCCAATCGGTGATGGTTATCTTGATGTTTTAGTGAAAAATCCTGCCTGGAAGAGAGCATTGGAAGAGGAGACATTCCAGTACGATGCGTTAGAAACAATCAGTACGATTCAGAGCGCAAGTGGAAAACGACCTTTCATCTGGACACCATCAGCGGAAAGCAGAAAAGCATTTCCAGAAAGGGCGGTCTGGCTCAGTAGCGGTACAGATAGGTTCAGCCTCGATTGCTACAGCAGCCCTATCTACAGCTACGACCGTGCTCGCGGGGTGCGTGGTGCGGGCGAAGCGAGCAGGGAAGCACCAACGCGCGGAATCGAAAACCTTTCTCTGGAAATGCCTGCGGTTCGACAACGCACCCGTGACGAGATATTGATGATCGCCAAGCCGTTAGTGGCAGAGCCGTTATGGAATTCATTCGTCCAGATCGTTCCCCAAGAAGCTCCAGTTACCGGAGATGTTTTACAACGGACGGCAGACGAACGGTATATGTCTGCGTATTCATGGGAAGAATTTAAAAGAATGATGGAGAAATTAAAATAATCAAATGAAATCAACATTATCATTAAAAATTAATTGGAGGGAAGTTTGATACAATAGGTGACTGAAGCGCAAGCGAAGTCGCCCTAATGATCAAACTTTTAGAAGTTTGTGGCAAAAGAATTCACCTGGAAAGGAAAAACGGAAGAAGAATTAAAGAATATGGACTTAGAGCAGTTTAAAGAACTGACTACTTCGAGACAGAGGCGGTCGTTGAAGCGCGGATTTACGGATGCGCAGAAAGCTTTGATGAAAAGAATCACTGCCGGCGAGAATAATGTCAAGACTCATTGCCGGGACATGGTTATTGTCCCACAGATGGTCGGTAAAACTCTACGCGTTTACAACGGGAAAGAATATCTCATGGTCATAATCGGTGCGCAGATGGTGGGGCATTATTTAGGAGAATTTTCGCACACCAGGAAAGGCGTTACCCACAGCGCAGCAGGTGTCGGCGCAACCAGATCAAGCAAAGCTATCTCAGCAAGGTAAGGAAATGGCAAAAAATACAACTTCAAAAGATTCCGGACACACCGCAATAGCCCGGGCTTTGAATTTGCCGGTATCCACCAAGCAGTGCGTGGAAATCTGCCGCTCTTTGCGGTTCAAGGATATTTCCTATGCGAAGAAGTTCGTGGAAGAAGTTTCCTTATTGAAAAGAGCGGTTCCGTATAAGAGATCAGTAATGAACATCGCCCACAAGGCCGGAATGTCAGCAGGCAGATATCCACAGAAAGCAGCAAAAGAGATATTGCGCCTGCTAAAATCAGTCGAAGCCAACGCACAGGCGAAAGGATTGGACGTCTCTAATCTGAAAATAACTAAAATTTTAGCCAACCGGGCTTCAATCCCATTAACCGGCGGCCGGCATGGGGGCGCAACTAAACGGACTCACGTGGAAGTGGAAGTGCGAGAGAAATTCGCCAAGAAAAAAGCGGAAGCTAAAAAAGTTGAATCGATGGTCAAAGAAACGGCGGCAAAAGAAATTAAAGAAGCCGCTCCGGCAGCGCAGCAGGAAATAAAATCTGAAATAAAACCGGAAATAAAAACTGAGATTAAACACGATCATAAACCGGAAATCAAGTCTGCAAAGCCGGTTCACAATGCTGAGCCGTCTTCAGAGGAATTATTGCGGCGGGCGCAGCAGAAAGCAGCTGAATTAAAAAAGCGCGAGAAAGAGCAGAAGGAAACCAATGAAGTTTCTGATTTATATGAACAGCTTAAAAAGAAAGGCTCATTACGGTCAGCAGGTGGAAGAAAATGATTGAAAGGACATTCATAGCGCAGAAAACGAGGGAATATTTTATCCGTAAATATGTAGGGGAGATGCTCGGCAGCGTAGGAATCTCCAGCATCTCATTAAAGAAGATCCCTCTCGGCGAAAAAATAGTTATCAATACCAGCAGGCCAAGTTTGATCGTCGGTTCAAAGGGAGCTAACATCAGGTCTCTCACCAAAGCGTTAAAAGAAAAATTCAATCTGGAAAATCCACAAATCGAAATCAACGAAGTTAAAAATATTTTTCTTGATGCCAACGTGGTCGCTGAAAGGATCGTGTCATCTTTGGAACGTTTCGGCTCAGCCCGTTTCAAAGGGGTAGGGCATAAGATGATGGAGAATGTCATGAACGCCGGAGCTTTAGGCGTGGAAATAATCATCTCTGGAAAAGTTCCCAGTGCCAGAGCAAAAAGCTGGAGATTTTATACTGGATACTTGAAAAAATGCGGCGACGTAGCTCTTTCCGTACGGACCGCAAAACGGTCAGCCCTGCTGAAAAGCGGTATCATCGGCGTGAAAGTAGCAATCATGCCGCCGGACATCAGGCTTCCGGACCGGACTACCATCTTGGAAGAGCTGGAGCAGGTCAAAGAAGCGGCAGTGGTCAAGGAAGAAAAAAAACCGGTCAAGAAAGAAGCCTCGCCGCGAAAAAGGGCCAGCAGAAAAAAAAACAAGGAAAAAGCCCCTGAAGCGCCGCAGCCGGCAGCGAAAGAAGCAAGCAAAGAAACGGCAGAAGCTGCCGCAGCTGATCCTGCCGATAATGATGAAGCAAAAGATGAGGCGGCAGTGACAAAAACTGAAACTGCCAGTACCGCAGACAATGCCGGGGCGAAAGAAGAATGAAAGTTATGAAAGAATTATCTGGGCTGTCAGCGGCCGAACTGCAAAATCGTTTAAGAGAATTTAAAAAGGAGCTATTGAAATTCAAAATTGAAGTCGGAGCGGGAACCGGCAGCGCCAGTTCAGGAAAAGTAAAAAGGACAAAAAAGAATATCGCCAGAGTATTGACAGTGCTTAAACAGAAGGGGTGGCAGCAATAATAGAATGATCGGAGTATGCAACCAATGCGGGCTTCCAGAGGACTTGTGCGTCTGCGAAGCCATTGCTCGTGAGCAGCAAAAAATAAACGTGGCTATAGAAAAAAGAAAGTTTGGAAAAAAATATACCATCATCAGTGGCATCCAAAAGGAAGCCAACATCAACGAGATATTCAAGACATTGAAGTCAAAGTTTGCCTGCGGCGGAACTGCCAAAACAGGCAAAATAGAGCTTCAGGGCGATCACAAATCAAGGATGAAATCAGCCTTGATAGAACTCGGGTTTCCCGAGGAGACTATCGAAGTCGCCTGAACATCAAGATTAATTATCTTGGTGGAGCAGTGAATCACATGGTTCGGAAAGAAACATTTCCCCACGAATTGATCGGAGAAGAGATAGAAGTGATCGATTCCAAAAACAAGAGCAATGCCGGAATCAGGGGGAAAGTCATCGACGAAACCAAAGAGACGATGAAAGTGCTTCAGGACGGCGGCGAGGAAGCGGTCCTGATGAAGAAGATAATCGTCTTTAAGCTGGTGAGATCTGGAAAGATCATCTCCGGGGAAAGCATCGCAAAACGGCCTGAAGACAGGCTTAAAGGATAAACATGGCAAATACAAGGAAAGAAGTGTTGGGAATTCCCGCTCCTGAGCGGGCTTATGATAGTCAGTACTACGATAAGAACTGCCCTTTTACCGGCGGTTTAGTGGTGAAAAAAGAATTGCTTACCGGGAAGGTAGTCAAGAGAGACACCAACAAGTCTGCGACCATCGAATGGTTCAGGCCGCATTACGTCCAGAAGTATGAGCGTTATGAATTGCGAAGATCAAGATTACGCGTCCATAATCCGCCTTGCCTGGATGCTCAAGTCGGGCAGTCGGTGTTAGTGGCCAGAACCCGGCCGTTAAGCAAGACTAAACATCATGTCATAATCCAAATCCTCAAAGAAGGAAAAGTCGAGCAAGTATTCGGCGCGGAAGAGCCGGGAAAGAAAATCGCAAAGAAGAAGGCTGCTGCAGAAGCAGGTGAAGAAGAATGAGTTTGAAAAGCAAAATAGGAACTGGAATGAAAGTTGTTAGTATAGTCGGTTTAGCCGGGTCTCTTTCTACCTGCATTGATGCGAAACAAAATCTGGAAGATATCGCCGCGCAAATAAAAGTGCTGGAGGAATTCGGAACTTCAATTAAAACAGAAAGAGATGCCATCAATAAAAAATTGGATGAGCTGAAAATATATAGTATAGATTATCATAACTGGCAATTATACGCGACCACCGGCATTTTAGGTTCGATCTGCCTGTTAGGTTTAGGAAATTATCTTTCGCAACGGGGGCGGGAAGAATGAGTCTGATACATAAAATAGGAACCGGAATGAAAATTACTGCTGTTGCAGGAGCCGTCGTAACTTACTTTGGTTGCTCTGCAAATGCGGGCTCTGCAGGTACATACAAATCTCAGCTGGAGATGCTGCAAGAGGTTGCAGAACCGATTAAACAAGAAATAAGCGGTATTGCAAGCAAAATAGATTCTCTTAAATCGGAGTACGACTTTTGCACGCACGAAAGAGGGGTTTATCTCAATGATGCTGGCTTACAAAGGTGCATGAAAGTAACAACTGAACACGCAGGTCTTGAAAAAGAATTAGAACTTTCACAACAAAAATATGATACATTAGTACTACCATCAAAAACCAAGTTAGAACAAAAAGTTCAGTATGCCAAGCGTGATGCCGGGACTTTCGCAATCGGCAATTTAAGTAGTTTGGGGCTGCTGGGTCTGGTTTATTTTCTGGAGAAGGTAAGCTTGCAGTTTAAAAGGAAAGAAGAAGAAAACAAAGAGGAAGAAAAACAACCGGATAAAATGTATTTTTATCTATAGGTAAAAACCAAAAATGAAAGCGCTTAAAAGCAATGTAACAAAGGGGCTTCCTTTAGAAGCACGCGTCCATGTCTGTGACAACTCCGGCGCTAAACTGTTGAAGATATTTTGCGTAGTAGGCCAAAAGACCGTCAAAGGAAGAGTAGCTTCCGCCGGAGTGGGCGATCTGGTCGTCGCTTCAGTAAAGAAAGGGAAACTGGAAATGAGAAAAACAGTAGTGTATGCAGTTATCGTAAGGCAAAGAAAAGAATACCGCAGGCCGGACGGCACCAGGATAAAGTTCGAAGATAATGCCGCGGTAGTATTGAAAGACGATAAAGGAAATCCCAAGGGGACTATTTTCAAGGGGCCTATCGCCAAGGAAGTCGCAGAGCGATGGCCGGCGGTGGCGAAAGTAGCCAGCATGGTAATATAAGATCATAATAAACGGGACAATAATAAACCATAACATAAAAAAATGACAACCAAAAAATTTTCCACCAGTTGGAAGGGAAGCATCCAGCCGCGCAAACAGCACAAGTACAGGCATAACGCGCCCCTGCACGTACGGCAAAAATTAGTCCATATCCACCTGTCATCTGAACTTCGTAAAAAATACGGCACCCGAGCGGCGCAGGCGCACAAAGGGGATAGGGTAAAAGTGCAGCGCGGCAAATTCAAGAGGCAGGAAGGAAAGATAGGAAAAGTGGATCTGAAACGCGAACGTATTTTCATCGACGGTTTCGAATATACCAAGAAAGGCGGAAATAAAGTTCCGATCTCTTTCAAGCCTTCCAATCTTATGATCGTGGTCTTGGAAATGGCAGATAAACGAAGAAAACTGGGAAAAGAAAAGATCAAATCGATCAAATCAAAAACTCCAGAGGAATCAAAAAAATGAAAAATCACCTGAAACGCATCGCCTCCCCGCGAACTTGGTTTGTGGACCGGAAAGTAAACACATTCATATTACGGCCCAACCCGGGAGCTCATGCTTTGGACAGCGGCTTGCCGTTAGGAATATTGCTGCGCGACAACTTAGGTCTGGCTTCCACCATGGGCGAAGTAAAGAAATTATTGAACAATAAAGAAGTGCTGGTTGACGGAAAAAGGCGCAAGGATCACGGCTTTTTAGTAGGGCTGTTTGACGTCCTTTCCATCCCCGAGACCAAGAAATATTACCGCATGGTGCTGGACAAAAAAGGCCGGCTGGTGTTGAAAGAGATATCCGCTCAGGAAAGCAGCGTAAAATTAGAGAAAGTTATCGGCAAAACCCTGCTGTCCGGCGGGAAAATGCAGTTCAATCTTCACGACGGGAGAAACATGGTCACGGCGACGGCAGCAAACGTAGGCGACAGTTTCCTGATCTCGCTTCCGGAAGCTAAAATTAAAAAAGTGCTTCCTCTAAAAAACGGAGCTAAAGTGTTTTTGACGAAAGGAAAGCATGCCGGCAATACCGGCTTACTGAAAGAGATCAAGGGCAAGGAAGCGACCTATTCGGCAGACGGGGAAGATGTCGAGACGGCAAAAAGCTATCTTTTTGTCGTAGGCGAAAAAGAAGCGGAGATCACGCTCAACTAAGATCATGGCAGACGCAAAACCAAACCACATGAAGGAAATCTACATAGAGAAAGTAACTTTAAATGTAGGCGCAGGAAAGAATGAGGAGCTGCTCAAGAAAGGGCTCAAGCTGTTAGAAAAAATAACTTCCTGCAAACCGGTGGAGACCAAGACCCAGAAAAGAGTCCCCGGGTGGGGATTGCGTCCGGGATTGGCGATAGGGTGCAAAGTGACCGTACGCGACGGCTGCCAAGAATTATTGCTGCGCCTGTTGGCAGCTAAAGAGAACACTTTAAAAACAAGCAACTTTGATTCCCAAGGTAATTTTTCCTTCGGCATACCGGAATATATCGATATCAAAGGGCTTGATTACGATCCAGAATTAAAAATCATGGGCTTGGAAGCGGCCGTGACCTTGGAAAGGCCGGGGTTCAAGGTAAAGAAACGCAAGATCAAGCCGAGCAGCATAGGCAAAAGCCATCGGATAAGCCAGAAAGAAGCGATTGAATTCGTCCGAGGGTTGGGAGTAGAGGTTAACTGATAACATGACAACCAGCGATTATAAAAAAGCTTTCACGCAACTGGACCATAAACCGGTGAAGAAAGCCAAGTATCTTAAGTTCAACAGCCCTAAAAAGCGTTCCTGCGGTGTCGCTCTGCGCAAATGCAGAAACTGCGGAAGGACCAGAGGGCACATAAACAAGTATGGTCTGAACATATGCCGGCAATGTTTCCGGGAAATGGCTCTGGGGCTGGGGTTCAAGAAATTCAGCTGAGGCCGGATTTCCGCAAAAATAAAACAAAAAAACACAAACTCAAAAAAATGAAATTAAACATATCGGGGGATAAAAAAAATGTTTAACGACCCATTGGCAGCAGCTTTGACCAAGGTGCTGAATGCAGAACGTGTTGGGAAGCGTGAAGTAGTTATCAAACCGGCTTCATCGATAATCAAGCGGGTATTGACGATCATGAATGAACAGGGGTACATAGGTTTATTTGAAGAGATCGAAGACGGCAAGGGCAATGTCTTGAAAGTCCACCTATTAGGGAACATCAACAAATGCGGAGTGATAAAGCCGCGTTTCTCCACCGGCAAGGATGAATTTGAAAAATGGGAGAAAAGGTATCTGCCGGCAAAGGATTTCGGCATCATCGTCGTTTCCACACCCCAAGGGCTGGCTACGCATCTTAACGTGAAAGAAAAAAGGATCGGCGGAAAGCTTATCGCTTACTGTTACTAAAATGAAAGAAGAGCTCCGGAAGGAAATTGAACTGGGAACCGGCATCACTGCCAACTTAGATAAGAGCATCTTAAAAATAAAAGGGCATAAAGGAGAAGTGAAAAAGAATTTTCTCCATCCCAAAGTTACCATTTCCCTGGAAAATAATAAAATCATCCTTTACGCGCAGAAAGCGACCAAACGCGAAAAGACCATGGTGGGTTCTTTCAGGTCGCACATAAGAAACATGATCCAAGGCGTGAAAGAGCCGTATCAATATAAGTTAAAAATATGTTCAGGCCACTTTCCCATGAACGTTTCCGTTTCCGGAAAAGAAGTAGTTATCAAGAATTTCCTTGGAGAAGCAGTGCCGCGGAAAATCAAGATCATGCCGGGAGTGGAAGTTAAAGTGAACGGCGAAGAAATATTGGTGTCCGGTTCCGACGTGGAAGCGACCGGCCAGACTGCGGCGCGGATAGAAAGCGCCTGCCGGATAACCAACCGGGACCGCAGGATTTTCCAGGACGGATGTTATATCGTAGAAAAGGCGGGGAGCGCGTGAGAATGGAACCTGCAACTTCATTGGAGCAAAGAACTGTTGAGCCAATCGTATTAGGTAATCTGGCCTTGGACGGCGAAGCCGTTCGCGATGCAGATGGAAATTATCTTATTCAAAACCAATCAGAGTGGATGAGTTATTTGGCCTGTTCAGGAAAACGTCTTCCTACTTTGCCGGAATATTTTTCCTTTATACGTCATTTGCAGAAAGAAAACCACCCTGCTTCAGCAGGCCTGTTAAAAGATTTGCAGGAAGATTATTTATGCACCGGCACACAGTTTGGTTATTGTCACAAAAAGAATACCATTACTCATTTCGGAGATGAACCTTCTGTTATTTCGTGTACTATTCCGGAAGGAAATGGCTATTTAGATAATTTGGTGAAGGACAACGACTGGCGAAAAGTAGTGCAGATCGCTTTTGGACATCAGAAAGTTGATGAAGTGGTGGAAGTACTGCATAGATTCAGTGGAAAACGACCTTACCTCTGGACATCATCAGCAAGTAAAAGAAAATTAATACCTGAAAGGACGGTCTTGCTCGGCACCTATACAGATAGGTTCTACCTCTATTGCCTCAACGACCCTTTCGACAGCAACGGCCGTGCTCGTCTGGTGCGTGAGGTAGGCACCGAAGGCGCGAAAAATACTTCTGCTTACCGAGAACCAGCAAAAACATCCGAAGAGGTGCTGGAAGAAAAAATCGCAGAAGAATTAGCGGTTTTTGACGGTTTCATGGGAACAAAAAACCAGCCGGAATACTTCGGATTAAAACAACAGGCAATACTAAACTTAATAAAACTACACCATGGCAAATAAAGAATTATTATCCGTACGGAAGGAGATGAGGAAGACCAAGCCTGCTTTCGTAGTCAGGGAATCAAACTTTTCCCGGATAGAATCACGCTGGAGATACCCTTACGGAAGGCATTCCAAGGTCAGGCAGATGCATTGCGGCCGGCCGGCTATGCCTAATCCGGGATATGGCGCGCCGGAAGAAGTGCGGGGTCTGCATCCCACCGGGTTAGCCATGGTGGTCGTCCATAACCTGGATGAGCTCTCGGCGATGGATCCGGAAACTCAAGGGGCGATAATCGCCGCCGGCGTGGGAAAGAAGAAGAAAATATCATTATTAGAAGCTGCGCAAAAAAAAGATATCGCGGTGCTGAACGTAAAAGACGCAGCCAAAGCGGTAGAAAGCATAAATAAATGTTTCCAAGAGCGCAAGGAGCTGCGGAAGAAAAAATTAGCAGAAACCGGCAAAAAGGAAGAAGAAAAGAAAAAGAAAGCTGAAGAACGCGCCAAGAAGGAAGCTGAAAACAAAAAGCCCAAACACGATCACAGCCATAATCACGATCATGCAGAAGAAAACAACGAAGCAGAACAGCAAAAGAAAATGGCGGAAAAAACCATAACTAAACGCCAATAAATAACAACCTGATCAAAAAATAAAAATACACGCAATAAAGGATACAAAATGAGAAACAAAAAAGAACTGGCGGCGAAAATATTGAAAGTTTCGCCTAAGAAAATAAGGTTCGCTCCTGATGCTCTGGAAGATATCCGGAAAGCCATCACCCGTTCAGATATCCGCGGCTTGGTCGCCGTAGGAAAGATCTTCATCGTCGCTAAAAATCAACATTCCCGTGCCGGAGCCAGGCGGGTTGCAGCTCAAAAGAGAAAAGGGAGAAGGCGGGGGAAAGGAAGCCGGAAAGGATCAAAACATTCCGTAGTTACCAGAAAAGACAAATGGATTTCAAAAATACGGGCCCAGCGCGATCTATTGACAGAATTGCGTGATAAAAGCCTGCTCTCCATTAAGAATTACCGGATGCTTTACACCAAATGCAAGGGGGGTTATTTCAGAAATCGGCGGCACATCAAGCTTTACATCAAGGAGCACAATCTGATTGAAGCAAAACCAGGACAACAAGAGAAATAAGGGATATCACAAATAAAAAATACCTGGATAAAAAACAAAAAACTAAGGATCAACTATGGCATCAAGAAAACCAAGAACTGTCATGTACCGACGGAAAAGAGAACATAAGACCTCTTATCCCAAAAGATTAAAGCTTTTGCTCTCCGGAAAAAAACGGATAGTGGTCCGCCTTACCAACAGCCGCGTCATCGCCCAATTAGTGGAATTCACCCCCAAGGGAGATAAAATATTAGCGGGTGTAGATTCTTTTGCCCTGCGTAAGTATGGCTGGAAATATTCCTGTAAAAATATTCCTGCGGCGTATCTTACCGGCTTTCTGCTGGGCAGGAAAGCTAAAGATAAAAAATTTAAGGACACTTCAGTATTGGATACCGGATTAAATTATCCCCAGCATAAAGGGAGAATATATGCTTTCCTGAAGGGGGCATTAGATGCCGGCATTTCGGTACCTCACGGGGAAACAGATCTTTTCCCGGAAGAGAAAAAGATTGAAGGGCAGCATGTCCAAGAGTACGGGGAAAAGATCAAAGGAAACAAAGACGTTTATGAACGGCAGTTTGCGCAATATTTAAAAAGCAACTCCGCGCCGGAAAACATGGCCGCTGCTTTCATGCAAGTCAAACAAAAAATCACGGGTCAAACAAAAAATGAATGAAAACGTACCGGAACCAGTAGAATTGTCGGAAATGGAAGAGATCAAGAAAGAGATTGAGACCGTTCCGGCTCCAGAGTCAGCGTGGAAACCAAAGACTGCCTTAGGAAGGAAAGTCAAGGAAGGGGCGATCAACAACATAGATTTCATCTTCGACAGCGGAGAAAATATTCTTGAGGCAGAGATAGTCGAGACTTTACTTCCCAACCTGGAAGAAGATTTATTGCTCATAGGACAGGCCAAAGGTAAGTTCGGCGGCGGTCAAAGGCGTATTTTCAAACAGACGCAGAAGAAAACCCAGGAAGGGAATAAGATTCATTTCAAGGTCTGCGCGGTAGTCGGCAACCGTAACGGTTACGTCGGCGTGGGCGTGGGAAAGAGCAAGGAGACCGTCCCGGCCAGAGATAAAGCCAAGCGGATAGCCAGAATCAATCTTATACGGGTCAGGCGCGGATGCGGAAGCTGGGAATCCGGCGTAGCTGAACCCAATACCATCCCTTTTGCAGTGGAAGGCAGATGCGGTTCGGTGCGCTTGAAATTGATGCCGGCGCCTAAGGGAAAAGGGTTATGCGTAGAGAAAGAATGCGCAAAAGTACTGGCCTTGGCCGGGGTAAAAGATATCTGGAGCAAAACCAAAGGGCAGACCGGAACCAAGCTGAATCTGATTTTCGCGCTGATGGACGCATTGAAAAAATTATCAGAAGTAAAAGTGCGACCTGAACACCGCGGAAAATTAGCGATCATGGAAGGAAAGCTCAAAGAAAAATCATCCGATGGGGCTGCGGCATAAAATGGCAAAAGCAGTCTCTTCAGATAACGGGAAAGGAAATGGAAAATTAGCCGTAATCTTAGTAAGAGGGGTGGTTAAAGTCACCAAGCCGGTGAAAGATACCCTGACCATGCTTAATCTTAATCGTAAGAATCATTGCGTAGTGATAGAAAACAATTCCGCATACCGGGGCATGCTTTTCAAGGTGAAAGATTACATCACCTGGGGAAATGTCGATGATAATACAGTTAAAGAATTGGTTGAGAAGCGCGGCGCAGTCCTGGAAAGCGATAAAAAGGGATTGGAATTCAACGGAAAGAAATATAAAAGATATTTTGTCCTCAATTCCCCTAAGAAAGGATTCGGCGAGAAAGGGATAAAAACATCTTTTAAAGTCGGCGGGGGATTAGGAAACCGCGGCGATAAAATAAAAGACCTGATCAAGAGGATGCTGTAAAGATGACTTTAGAAACCATCACCGGAAATTTACGCGATGCTTACCGCCAGCTTCAGCCGGGCACCATGCTGCACGCTGACGAATTGATGAACGAACGGATAGATAATCCGAAATTGCGCGACCAATGGTTCTATACCGCTGACGGAGAAGTATACTTCCTTAAGGGTAAGAATAAAACTCCCACCTTAGCAATGACCCGAGAAGCTCACAATCCCGTTTTACAAAATATTGATGCTGCCTTCGAGCAGTTAATTAATCGGCGCAACTATCCTGTCCCGCAAGCTGATTTTAAACAGGCTCTTGCCGCTCCCGATACAACGCTGATCGCTCTGCCTAAACTGCGTCTATCTGTATACAATGCAGAGTTCAGCTATCTTCCTATCGGAACCACTCCCGCGGAATATAAAACATTGAATGCTGAAGAACGTACGTTCACAGAACGTGTCTTCGGCCAGGGAGATGATTTTGTCAAGAATATGGAAATGCTGAAAAATGCAAGGATTGATGAAACCAGAATTTACGTTCTTGATCCAAAATATGTGCAAAAGCACGCTTCCCATGGAGCAATTGCGCGGGTCTCTTGGCTTTACAGTTTCGGTGACGATTCCATTTTCGACGCCATTGATCGGGATATCTACGTTCATAACCGTGCGCGTGGGGTACGTAGTGGGAGCGAAGCGACTGAAGCGCCCGCAGGGCGCGGCGCGCAAAATACTTCTGCTTCCCAAGAATCCGCGAAAACACCTGAAGGGGTGCTGGAAGAACAAGTCCGTGAAGAATTATCGCGATTTAAAAAATACGTCAGCTCTTTAGACCAAGGACTATATGCGCAAGATGAACAGCTGGCGGCAAACAATATTCTTGCGATGTTGAAGAAGTGATCTCATGGTAACCTTTAAACGAAAAAAAGTCACTAAGTACCGGGGCGGAGGAACGCACGGAGGCGGAGCCAGAAAGAAACGCCGCGGCGCAGGTTCCCGGGGCGGCCGGGGTAGAGCAGGTTCCGGCAAACGCGCTGGGCACGGAAGGTTCGGCATCACTTTAGGCCGGCATGGATTTACATCTAAAAACACTATCGTGGTGAAAGCCGTTAATGTAAGTTATTTCACTCCCGAACGGGTCAACCGGCTGGTGAAAGAAGGAAAAGCAGTTAAAGAAGGAAACTTTTATTCCATCGATCTCAAAGCATTGGGATACAATAAATTATTAGGCACCGGAAAAACATCGTTGAAATTAAAATTAAAGGTAAAATCCTGCAGCGCAGGTGCAGTGGAAAAAATAAAAGCTGCAGGGGGAGAAGTGATCTCTTCAGCCGAAGAGGCTTCTTCCGAGAAAGCAGCATCGGAATAAAAATGTCTTTCCTGGATACCCTTATCTCCCACCTTCCTGAAGTGAAAGGTCCGAAACAGCGTCTTTCGTTCAAGGAGAAATTAAAATGGACTTTGATGATTCTAGTCTTGTTTTTCGTGATGGGGTTAGTGCCTTTATACGGTCTGGGGGAAAATGCGCTGCAGCAGTTTGAATTCTTGTCTATCATTTTAGGAGCTTCTTTCGGGAGCATCATCTCGCTGGGTATCGGCCCATTAGTAACCGCATCCATAGTGTTGCAGCTGCTTTCAGGTACCGGCATATTGAAATTAGATCTGGCCACGAAGGAAGGCAGGAAGAAGTTCCAAGGCCTGCAAAAAATAACCGGTATCGCGTTTGTTATTTTTGAAGCTGCCGTTTATGTATTGATGGGCGGTCTGGCTCCGGCAGACTCATTGGCGCAGACAGCTCCGGCGCTTTTTGCGCAGCTGGAAGCATTATTGATTTTTCAATTAATTCTCGGCGGGATAGTTATCATGTTCATGGATGAAGTGGTAAGCAAGTGGGGTTTCGGCTCGGGGATAAGCCTGTTTATCGTAGCTGGGGTGGCGCAGCAACTTTTCGTACGCGCATTAAATTTTCTTCCTTCTCCGACCAATCCGGACATTGCAGCTGGAGCGATTCCGGCATTAATTCAATCGTTAATCAGCGGAGATGCAACTACGGCAGCATTACAGATGGCGGCGGTACTGGCAACAGTTTTGATTTTTGGCATATCGGTATATGCGCAGTCTATGAAAGTGGAAATACCCTTGTCTTTTGGGCGGATACGCGGACAGGGCATCAGATGGCCATTAAACTTTTTTTACACTTCCAACATTCCGGTAATTTTAGTGGCCGCTTTATTGGCGAACGTCCAGTTGTTCGCAAGGTTATTTGAAAATTGGGGTCATCCGCTGTTTGGAACTTTCTCCGGAAACACTCCCGCATCAGGGATAGTGTATTGGTTAAGCCCGCCGGATTTAGTAGGCAATTTCATCCGTGGAACCTTCGCTTTGCCGCAGATCGGGCAAGCTTTATTCTACATCATCGTCTTGGTCGCCGGTGCTGTCGTGTTCAGCATTTTCTGGATGCAGACTGCGAATATGGATGCCAAGAGCCAAGCTAAGCAGATATTAGCTTCCGGACTGCAGATCCCCGGCTTTAGGCGGGATGAGCGGGTATTGGAGATGGTGCTGGAAAGATACATATGGCCGTTGACTATCGTCGGCGGAGCGGCAATCGGGTTACTGGCTGCTGTGGCTGATCTGACCGGTACATTAGCGAATGGGACCAGCATAGTGTTAGCGGTAAGCATCGTGTATAAGTTATATGAAGAGATTTCTAAACAGCATATGATGGATATGCATCCTGCTATGCGCAAGTTCATGGAATGATTGTGGAACTGAACGCAGTGAATGTTCCACTGGGGTGGATTTCGATCAAACATTTGCCGAACGAAGTGAGCGCAAAGGTTTGTGATGCGATATGCATCCTGCTATGCGTAAGTTTATGGAGTAAATTTATAAATAATGTTGTTTTTTGTTTATTATGTGGAGGTTTTACTTATGGAACAACAAAGGTATGATAACGGATTTACAAATGATGTTTATTGTAAAATTATTAGACCGATTAAGTTAGCAGACGGTTCTACAGAAACGATAATTTCTCAAGTTCATTAGAGGAAAAAACCTTAGGCCGGGGAGAAAAGGAGCTAATAACAAGATTAGAAAAGGAAGTAAAAACAAAATTGGAAAAAATGGTTATCGGCGGTTACGATTCTGCTCCAAGGATGTACGGCTCATTGTTTTTTCCGCAGGAAGAAGGGGTTAAGACCAGTTTAAACAATTCTTTTTATGAAACGGGGCTTAGTTGCGACCCAGAATTCTGGGCTCCTAACGAAGTAAGAGCGCCAAGCATTTTTGATAGGGTTGTTTCTTACATCAAGAAGAAAATAAAGCGGCCAGAATATAAAAATGATGAAGAGCAGGCTCCGTCCAGCGAACGGACTTTAGGCAAGGACTTTTCTAATTAGCTCTTATTTTATTTCTTTTCTCTTTTCATTTCTTACTCCACAATATTTATAAAATAGGGGATAACTTTCCCCTCCATGTCATTTTTAGACCCAGTATTGAATCCGGTATTACAGCCCCTGCTGAATACCAGTCCGTTCATCCTTATAATATCAGTTTCGTTTATCGTCTCGCTGATGATAACTTTGGTATATAAGTTCATGACTAAGCAGGAGGAGATGAAACGGCTGAAAGAGCAGCAGAAAGAGTATCAGAAACGGATGAAAGAGCTGCGTTCTAATCCCGATGAATTGCTTAAAGTGCAGAAGGAAGCGATGAAGGCGAATATGGATTACATGAAGCAGTCGTTGAAGCCGACTTTGGTGACTATGCTCCCGATAATCTTGATTTTCACCTGGATGTCCGGGCATCTGGCGTTTGAACCGATTTATCCCGATGAAACGTACAGTGTTACGGCCGCTTTCGTGGGAGAAATGGACAGTGCTGAATTGATGACTGACAGCGGCACTGAATTATTATCTGAAAAGTCGCAGGAAGTCAAAGATGGTGTTTCAACATGGAAATTAAAAAGTTCAGCGGGAGAACATACTTTAACTGTCAAAGCTGGCGATTCAGAACAGCAGAAGAAAGTATTGATAACCAAGGATCTGAAGTTTGAAGAGGCTATCTCCGTGTACAAGCATTCAGATATTGAGAAGATAAGCATAAATTACAATAAGTTAAAGCCTTTGGGAGATTTGTCTTTGTTCGGCTGGTATCCCGGATGGCTAGGAATTTATTTTATATTTTCCATAGTGTTTAGTTTAAGTTTGCGAAAAGTGTTTAAGATATATTGATCTGGATTTATTGATAATTTGCGGTCGGTTATTTAGCATCGGGGTGATACAAATAAAAATCCCAATCACCCCAAAGGGGGTGGGGTATTTTATAGACAATAGTTGGGATTTTTAAAGTTACGGATACCTCATATCAGTATTCGTAACAAATAACCAAACCATCGCAAGCGAGGGGGTATCCGTAACAAATGAAAAGAGCGATAGCATTAGCAGGTATGATCGCCAGTTCCGGCTGCTACGGCCTTCACCTGCCATTAAATACTCCTTTTACTGACAACAATGGGCGGGAGATAATAGTGAAAGATAATCCACTGCTGACGCCGAAAGCGAGTTCAACCTTACACGAAGGCAGATATTACATCAATTACAATCCGGCGTACATGAGGATGAAAGTGCATCCCGATGCCCAAAAATTCATTTTCTTTCATGAATTAGGCCATATTCGGCTGGAGCATCATGGCGCGTACATCTACGACAAAAAACAGGCCGAGAAAGATGCGGACTGCTATTCCGGCGAGATGCTCAGGGATGTTTATCATTATACTCCCCGGCAGTTTAAGAATATTTACGAACATATCGAAGTAGATTTCCGGGACTCTGACCGGGCGGAAGCGATGAAGAGATGCGTAATAGGACAAACATCCTCTTTCCCGGATTTTGTATCAAAACCTTTATAAAAAGCCATCATTCTGGACTATTAAGTCCCCAGCGGACGAATCTTTGAGGCGACTCGGATTGAGGGTATCACTTCTTTCTTTGTCACTCCAAGAATACCAAAAATATTAACTGAGTAATACACGAGCGAGGTCATAACTATGCCACGAGGAATGTTTAAGTCAGGACGATTAAGAAAAATATTCGTGAAAGCACCAGGCGGACGGCTCAAGGTCCACTATCGCGAGAGAAAGCCAAGCAAAGCATTGTGTGGGAACTGCAAGAGGCAGTTAGCTGGCGTTCCCAGAGATGTCGCTTCTAAAATGAGAAATATGCCTAAGACTGCCAAAAGGCCGGAACGGCCCTACGGCGGGGTGCTGTGTTCAGCATGCACGAGGGTATTGTTAAAACAACGGGCGAGGGGATCAGCATGAGCATCTTTGAAGTAGGAAGGTTATGCGTGAAGCTGGCGGGAAGAGATGCCGGCAGGACTTGCGTCGTGGTTGAAGCAGCAGCTTCCGGGTTCGTCGTTGTAGACGGAGATGTCCGGCGGAAGAAAGTCAATGTCAAGCATCTGGAACCGTTAGAACAAACTCTTAATTTGAAAGCAAAAGCTGTCCACGCCGACGTAAAGAAAGCATTTGAGAAGTTAGGGCTGCCGGTATGGGAAACCAAGCCGAAGAAAGTTGCAGCAAGGCAGAAGAAGCAGAAAGTCAAGAAGGAGAAAAAAGAAACGGCTAAAGAAACTAAAGTTTCAAAGAAGAAAGTTAAAGCTGAAGCAAAAACTGAAGAAGCGCCCCTTGAGGCGTAATCTTTTATTTTTTTTAAATCTAATCGGGCGGGGGGTTTAGGGTGTATTGGAAAAACAGATGGCCGAATACAACCCTGATGAAGCGCGTAAAATTCTGGAAGGCAGTCTTGAAAAGAGAATAATAGCTTATGCCGATCTGAAATGTGGTAAGGGAGCAGAAGTTGCGGCCGAATTGCGCAAAGGAAATTACCGCGAGAACTATGATGAAGATCCCATCCAAACCTTGGATAAAGTCTGCGGCAAGCCGGAAATAATCGACGCTGAATTTGAAAGCATTGATGCTGTAGTTGAATATCAACCCAAACCAAGCGCGCTGAAAGTTGCTGCCAAAGGAACGTTGAATCTGGCGAGGAAGATGCACTTTCACCAATGGTATTATCCGTTTGTCGGAGCGTTGCCGGCGAAATATCAACATAAGATTGCTGCGAGGTTTAGGGATAATGCAGCAAGTTATACTGTTGCAAATGGGTCGTTAGATCTTCTTATGGGGATTTCAGGAGTAGTATACTCATTAATAGCATTTTCCGGCAATTATCAACCAAACATAATTCCAGTAATTTGTTTAGGGTCTATAGCGTATGCAGTTAATGGTTTTTGTAGGTTAGCAGATGGAATAAAATCTAGGGATGTATTAGGAAGCCCATCTGCAACAATCCCTTTCTATCTGACTTTAGGCGCAATTTTAGCAGGGAAAAAAATTCGTGAATCAGTAAAAGATTCCTACTCTTCAGCTTACCAAGATGAAAGAAAAAGAATTGAAGTTCAAAAGAATTTAAGATTAGAAGAACAGAATGTTATCGATATCCAGACAGAAGAAGATGTTCTGGAAGCTGCTGAAGAAGAGCTGCAGGAAAAAATTGAATCAAAGATAAAATCGACCAATTCTTTAACTATAATATGACCGAAGAAAAGAAAGATTTAGCATATGTACTTTTTGAAGGAACTCCGCAGGAGAAGGCATTATATCTTGCCCAAGAGAAAGGTTGTGAACCGGAAATGAAAGACGCTCTTAAGGGCTGGGAGGCGCAAGATGTTTACAGAAGAATAGATATAACTCATTTGGTCAACGATGTCATAAGCAGGAAGAAAGCAGAGATCGTCGAAGAGGAATTCGAGAGCATCGATGACGTTGTTGCCGGAAAAGAAGTTGGAATTTACAAACCAAAACTGGATGCTTGGGATATTGCAGTTGTTTTGGGAAAAGGAACCTTCAATCTAACAAAAAATTCTATATTAGGCATTTTACCAGGATTTATGCAAACTTATATCGCTAAAAAATTGGGCGATGATCCGACAGCTTATACCAGAAATAGCGTTGTTGCTGAAGGAATCGCAGCCTCAGCGGTAGCTTACCATTATATTTCATCATTTCCGGAAGCAAAAGGGTATATTTCTGCAGCAATAGTTTTAGCAATCAGTGGGATTAGCGGAATTGTTAGGTATTTAGATGCTCCCCCAAAGAAAACGTATTCACGGCCTTCAGGAAGCCTTTATATTGCTATACCAATGTATGCTGCTTTCACCGCATTTGTATTACCAGCAATAATCTTAGGCGAAGGTATCCATGCAGGCATTAAACTGTTAACAGGTATGACTGCTAAAAAATTAATCCCTTCTTCATATACCTCAGCTTGGGAAGAAAGAAAAAAGATTACAACTGCGAATAATCTCAGGATAGAAGACCAGAATGTTATCAATGTTCAGGCAGAGCAAGAAATGGCTGAAGAAGAGATAGAAACTGAAGAAGAATCAGAAGCACAAAAAAGGATGGAGCGGTTATTAAAATAAATTTTTACAACAGTTCTATGACCATCCCGTCCCAGCCGGGGTTGGCGATCTTGGTCTCTCCGAGCGCATCAACAGAGCCTACAGTCTCATGCAGATGGCCGCTGACCGCTAATTTAGCTTTTATGCGCAAAATAAATGCGGTGAAATCTTTATTGCCCACATGACGCGAGCCCATCAGGTCTAATTTATTCCCAAACGGCGGCTGATGCGTAACCAGCACGATTTTCCTGCCGTTATATTTTCCATACCATTCCCGCGCGATCTTTCTAAAATCCGCATCCTGCAGCGTAAATCCGCCGCCGCCGTAACCGAGAAAAACATAATCACCGACCACGCGGGCTCTTCGGTCCAGATTCACCAGATTAGGGAACTCTTTCACCAGCGCGCCGAATTCCGGGCTTTCTTCATGGTTTCCCGGAATGACATACACTTCCTTGCCTAAAGAATCCAATCTTTTGAGGTTATATCTCAAGCCGTTCCCGAAAGTAGAAATGTCTCCGCAGCACACCACGAAATCAATATCTTTCTGGGAGGCGCGCTCCAGCAGGTCTTTCAGCACTTCTTTATCTTCATGCACGTCAGTAAAAGCAAGAAATTTCATCAGCATTCACCAGCAAAGCGCGAGGTTTCGGCCTATTCCGCAGGCGCCTCAAGCGCTTCTTCCTCTGCGGCAGCAACGGGCGTTTCTTCAGCAGGATTACCTTCGACAGCGGTAGATTTTTTCAGCGTCAGGACCCGTACTGCCACTTCGTTGACCGGATAAATCTTATAGAGGATCTTCTTAAGCGTCATCTGTATTTTTCTGGTGGCCAGATTATCCACTAAGACGTCAAAAGTGCTGTTTTTCGCTTCTTCAGCGAGAAAATCGCTCAATTTTTTCCGCAGCTGCCCGCGGACAGAACGCTGGGCCTTGATTTGCGTGATGATCAAGGTCTTGACGATGATATTTTTTCTGTCCTTGGTCGTGAAAGTAAAATAATCGTCGATCCGGTCAGTATTTTTACGCACTAATTTTTTGACATGGGTCGCGGTCAGTTCGTATCCGATAGCGGAAGCTTTCAATACATTCCCTTCTATCGCATCCAGCTTGAAACATACATAAGCGTTCTGATCCTTCACATTTCCAGAAATATCTTTTAAATTGATCTTTACGGTCCGGCCTAAAGCTTCTTCCGGAGAAGACAGGTAAGTCTCTCCCAATTCCATCTGGCCGAACATTTTTGGGCCCACGATCTTATACCAAACTTTCTTTTTGACATTAACTCTGCTTAAGTTTTTCTTTGATTGGTCTTTTGACATGTTATTTCCCTTTTAAGCCCGGATTTGGGGTTTAGATACAAGAAAAACCCCTTTTTGGGTTTTTCTGCACAGGAGGCGGCTTATTGCCTTCTTGTACCCCGAATTTATGTTTTAAAAGGCGTCCTATTTAAAAGATTTTGGTTTTTTAGCCGCAATTTCACAAAAGATTTAAGAGAAATATCTGCATTTTCGGTCCTGGGAAGGATTAAAGATGTGCCGCATGATCGTAGCTTCCGGGAACTTTGATGCCGCCAAGATAGTCGAAAGCGCCGTCCTGATGGCCAAGGATGAAAATTCTATCCACGAACTCAATGAAAAAAAAGGGCTAGGAAGCTGTCAGCATCCGGACGGATGGGGCGCTGCTTATCTTAATAAAGCCGGAGAATTTGTAGTCCAGAGATCTACCCAAGCCATATTTAAGGATTCGGAAGCGAGCAAGCTCCGCAAGATCGGGAAGATTAAGACTAACCTGCTGGTAATGCACGTGCGGAAGAAATCAGGGGGCAGAGTTTTATTAGAAAACACCCATCCCTTCATGGTAAAACATCCCCGGCTGGGAAGCTGCGTTTTCTGCCACAACGGCACCATCAAAGGGAAAATAAATTTCAATCCCAGATTCAAGCCGAAAGGAGATACCGATTCAGAAAGATTATTTTATTCTATCTTAAGCGATTTCGATGAAAACAAAGGCCTGGAAACAGGCTGCAACAGGCTTAAAGATAATCTGGGGGGTGTCATCCGCAATACCCTCCAGCGTTATAAAACCGAAGGAACAAATGTCATTCTTGCTACCAAAGAAAAAACCTATGTCGCGATAAGAAAAAACGAGTTGTCAAAATATTTCCGCATGAATATCGGCCGGGGAAATGGTGGTTTGATAATCAGCTCAGAAAAGCTTAAAACCTTCCCCCATCTTTTATGGATGGCAGCAGAGCCCGGAGAGGTCATAATCTTTGAGAATGGTTCTGCTGAGTATGTCATCAGCAAAGAAACCAATAGTCTCCTGCAAAAACTAAGCGGTATGATCAAAAGATAAAATGGAAATAAAAATATACACTATCCCGACCTGTCCCTGGAGCACCAAAGCTAAGGAATGGCTGAAGAAAAAGAAGCTTTCCTTCCAAGACTGTGATGTCGCGGAAAGCCAGAACAGCCAGTATCGCGATGAGTTGATCGAAAAGTCCGGGCAGATAAGCGTTCCGGTCGTAGATTTCGGCGGGGAAATAGTCCTCGGCTTCAATGAAAAGAGATTTGAAGAAGCTCTGGAGAAAGCAAAGAAAAAGCAGCCTTAAATATTTTTATCTCACCACCGCGATAATACTTCTTCCACGTCCTTCCCTTCAAATAAAATGCCGTGCAATCCCTGTATCAACGGCAGTTCCAACCCTAATTTTTCAGAAAATCCCACCGCTTTCTTCACTGCAGTGACCCCTTCAGCTACCATTTTCATCTCTGCAAGAACGTCATCCAATTTTCTTCCTTTCCCGACCTGCTCGCCCACATGCCGATTCCGGGAATGCTTGCTGGTAGCAGTTACGATAACGTCTCCCAGACCTGCCAAACCATAAAAGGTCTCTTCCTTCGCTCCCAACCTAAGGCCGATCATCTTTATCTCTTCCAAGCCTTTGGTGATCACGTACGCTTTAGTGTTATCCCCTAATTTTTTTCCGTCTAAAATGCCGATAAAGACGGCTAAGATATTTTTTAACGCCGCGCAGAGCTGGACTCCGATGAGGTCATCGCTGACTTCCACTTTCAGCTGCTCAGAAGCGATGGCCGCCCGGATCGTTTCCCGTTCCTTACCGCAGGGACCGGCCAGGACGATCCCGCTGAATACCCCTTTCCCTACTTCTTCCGCGTGAGTCGGGCCGTATAAGCAATATACATTTCCAGATACTTTTTCATTTATAGTATCGCTTAACAAGGCCAGTCCTTCTCCCAATCCTTTGGAACAGATGATTATCGGTTGTCCAGAAATCAAGGTTGTTGCTTTTTCCACAGTCATCCCGACTTTGTCAGAGGGGATCATCAGCAGGATTAATTCGGCTTCAGGGAGGACTTCTTCCATCTTATGCGACACGAAGATATTTTCCGGCAGCGTCACTTCAAGAAGAAGCCTGCAGAATCTTTTTTGCTGCATCTCCTGGGCTTGTTCCTGAAAAAATTCCCATACTTTTACTCGGTGCCCTTTTTTGGCCAGATGGACGGACATGGCGCTCCCCCAACTTCCTCCGCCCAGAATTGCGATGTTCATGCGTAAGCTATAAAAGAAGTTATTTAAATGATTTGTGAAGCTCAAGAAGCTTAAGAAGTTCAAGAAGCTTAAGTTATTAGCCGGTCGTCTTGACCATGAGTTTAGTGCGGCAGCGACTTAAGAAATTATTCCAATATAGTCAAGGTCTGCTGGACATTTATTTCGTAATCATAAAATAGTTCCACCAACAGGGCAGTATGATAAGGGTTTTCACCGGAAAGGAATCCGGTGCAAAGCAGATCCACATTTTTCTGCTCAGATTCAAAGGAGAATAAACTGGTTTCCTGCGGTTCCGTTCCCCGGAATTCGCAGCTCATCGGTTTTCCGCCCAACGCAGCAGCGCCTAAAGAGACGCTTCCGACAGTCCCTTTCCCTTTATTTTCGATAAGCATCCGTAATTCGACAGCTCTTCCCTGGCGGGGGATGATCTGCAGCCTGGTCACGCCCAGCGGAGCGCCCTGCCCTTTAAATGTGACTTCCGGCTGGAATTGGCATCCGCCGGCAAAAGTATCATAACCGGTCAATTGCCCGGTAACGCAGATGCTGGGCGTGAATTCGACCTTGGAATCATATCGGGCGTAGATGCGATAGTTTTGCGCTTCCTTTCTTGCTCCCGGAAGCAGCGACCCTAACTGTCCGTTAAACAGCAATTCTTCCTTTCCGCCCCCATCATTGAAAATGCTCTTTCCTTCTAAAGATTCGATGTTCTCCTGAGTTGAAAACAATTCCACATAGTGTTTATCAAAGCCAAGGATGGTAACAGCTACATTTTCTATATCGTAAGCCAGATTATTGTGGATCAAGACCGGCAGATCAAAAGACCGGGATTGGTATTCCTGAGCGTTTCCCAGATATTCTATGGAAAGGTCCGGAAATCCCTGCTTATAGTTGATATCGGCGCCGCGTTCAGGAGTTTTAGCGCAGGAAAAAAGCAAAAGTGAAAAAATCAATAATAAGGTCATCGCTATTTTTTTCATGAAGCGGCCTCCGTCGGGGGGTTTTCGGCCGGGACGGCCTCTACAAGCTCTGCCGGAGCGGCTTCAACAGGCTCTATTGGAGTTACTTCCAGTGAAGGGATGGATTTAGTGATCTTATAATCATAATTCATCCCTGCGACAAAAGTCTCCACTTCAAATGAATTGCCGGCTAACTCTTTTAAGTCCGGCGGCAGGTTCAGGAAACATCTTTTCAATTCGCTGGGTTCCCGCTTCTTGGTCTGGTCTTCTATTACCATGATTTCACCGCCGGACAAGCAGTCGGCATCACCGATGCGTTCCTCATCCACGCTGAATCCGCGTTCAAACAATCCGTGGAAATCATAGCTGTTCACTTTTAAAACTTTTCCGTCGCCGATGTCTTTGACCGAGAAAGAAAAGATCACTGGTTCTTCTACCAACACTAAAGGTTCCGTCCCGCTGCCGGTTCCGAATTTAAAATTCAGCAGAGCGAACTCTTCCGGGCCGAGTGAGGAACGTTCCCCTGATTTAAAATTGTCTGTTTCGATCAGTTTCCGTAACGCAGGATCAACTTCTCCGCTGATAAAAGCCCGTTTCAGAAAAGAAAATGTCTGCAATCCGGACAGCACGGCATTAAATTCTAAAGTATATTTTCCCTTCAGATCAGCGGCCGGCTGGCATTCCAGACGGACTTGTTTTTCAGTTTCCGTAATCTGTATTTCGGACGTTTCCAAACCCAAGATGGATATTTTTCCGGGTATGCTTTGTTTAGCCTGCTTGAAGACGCAATCTATTCTTACGGTAAATGCCTGCTCCCGGGGATTTTTGACATCTAAAGTTATCGGATAAGACTGCTGCGCATTGGTAGTCTCCTTAGGGAAATATTCATCAGTTTTCAGGGTCACTTCAGTCACTTTCTCGATGGCATCGCTGACGCTTCCGGCCACACCGGGGCGTTCTCCCTGCCGGAGAATCTCTTTTTGTTTGATAGTGCAATCCTTCTGTTCCGCAGCAGTCTTAAAATTAGCGTTACAATAACGTTTGATGCGCTGGTTCTCTAGACAGGTTTGGTAAGGCGTCGCAGTCGCGCTGAACGTGCAGCCCATATAGTCGATCGCGGTGTTCTTCGTCTCCTGGATGCTCTTGGCGGTGGATAAAAGATATTCCTTGGCGATGTTGAAATAATCAGAGTGCGTCTTATCCTGATACAATAACGGGCTCTGGGCCAAGAAAGGAAACAATATGTATATCAAGAGGTAACCCAGTAAAAATGCAGTCAGCAGCCAAGCCCACCAGGGCAGACGCTGTCCCGCGCCCAGCGCGTCAAATACTCCCATCAAAAACAATACTAAAGAAAGGGCTATCCAGGCGAAGACGTAATAAGTGATCGCCGCCGATTTAAATTCTGATTCGGGAAACAGACCCAGCATGAACTGCATGAATAAATTCAGGACAAAAGTAATAATCACCAAGGTTTTCTTCAATGCCGCTTCAGGAGTGTAATGTATGGCCACGAAAAAGAAAATAAATATCAAGATGCTTATGAACAAAGACGCAGCGGGACTGTAAGAGATCCAATTCTTAAGAAACAGCCCGATGATAGCGACGATCATCAAAGCCAGATATACTCCGATGGATGCGGGAACTTTACTGCCAGCGTTACTGGCAGGAGAAGATGATGGATAATCTCTTAAACCGGCAAAAAAATTGCCCGAAAATCCCTTTTCTCCGGCAGATTCTTTTTTCGATCCTTTTCTTTCTTTATCCGGTTCTCTTTCTTTGTCTTCCTGCCTTTGAGCTTCCGGCTGGTATTGGAACCTGCCTATCCGGCCCAGCCGGTCAGCCATAATAAATTTTTTCAGGGAATGCAACGTAGATTTATCTGCCATAATTCCTCTTTTTTGAGGAATACTAATCTTTCTGCATATAAAAATGTTACTGGGAATTTGAACTATACGCTTAACGCCAGTTAGTTTTATATAGAAAAGTATACTTTTTCTATTGATATGATAAGGGGCGGAAAAGGTGGGGCAAAAACCCAATCTGGACTTAAATTTGAAAGTAGAGTAGATTTGCGTTCTGTTTTTGAGAAGATGAATGGTTATTCCACCGATGACAACGACTTGCTTTTTAAAGGCAAGAAAGTAGCTCAATTATTTAAAAAGCATGATCTCTATAAGGGGTTTTTACCAAAGCATAATATTGATTGGAAGGAAAAGATTTCAAAACAGTTATTGCCTGACGAAACGGTCTTTGTTTTGGCAAATAATACATTATTCATTATTGAGATGAAGTTTCAGGGAGTAGCTGGAAGTGTGGATGAAAAGCTACAAACTTGTGATTTTAAGAAAAAACAATACCAAAAGCTTTTAGACGGAACGGGCATAAAAGTGGAATATTGTTATGTCATTAATGATTGGTTCAATAATAAGTCCTACAGAGATACTTTAAATTATATTCAGTCTGTTGGTTGTTTCTACTTTTTCGGAGAATTACCTCTAAGTTTTTTAGGACTACCACAGCCTACGGATTAAGAGTATTCTGAGCTAACCTCTTCTTGGCAATTTCCAAATATTTTTTGTCTTTATCGATTCCTATAGAATTTCTACCTAAAGATTTAGCTACGGCAGAAGTTGTACCTGAACCAACAAACGGATCCAAAACTAAATCTCCTTCTTTACTAGATGACAAAATAACACGTCTTAATAGTTCTATTGGTTTCTGAGTTGGATGTTCTCCCGCCCATTTTTCCCTTTTAGAGGTTAGGGGAATGTTCCATACATTCCTCGTTTGTTTTCCTTTTGGATTGAGTTCATCATCTATTTTATGTTTGGTATCTTCATAATTAAAAGTCCACTTCGTTTTAGAGTTATTTTTAACTGCCCAAATAAGATGTTCACAACTTTCAGTAAACATTCGGCAAGTTATGTTCGGTTGAGCATTAGGCTTAAACCATACAATACTATTATTAATTTTAGCATCCATATGCTGTAAAATGAATCCTAATTGGTAAATATTATGAAAAGAACCACAAACCCAAAAACTCCCCCCATGTTTCAAGACACGCCAACATTCAGCAATCCATTTAAGATTAAATTCAAAAAATTCATCTTTACCAAATATATCCCATGTTTCTTGAAGAGTTACATGTTTGCTATACTTCCAGCCCAATCCTTTCTTTTTTGCTAATCCATACGGTGGATCAGCAAAAATTAAATCTACCGATTCGTCCGGCAATTTTTGTAATTCTTCCAAACAGTCCCCGTGGATGATTTTATGTTCGGTTCCCATCTTAATCTTTTTTTACGATTAATTTTTTTTCTTTAATATTCGCTTCTAAATCTTCTCCCCCTTTCCAACCAAGCTTTTTAATTACTTTATTAGGGACAACTAAGATATATTTGAAGTATTCTTTACCTTCGTATTCTCTCCCCTTTTGCCTGATTAACCGCATAGTTCTACTTTATGAATTCATAATTCATAAACATTTCGGTTCCTAAAAAGCAGTTTTCTATAATACTTCAAAATTATTTATCCCTTACTCTACCAAATCCACGCTTAATTCCCGCACTTCTAAAGTCTTCCGCGGCTTGATCTTCAGGGAGTTAGCTCCCTGAACTACCTCATCGCTTACATCCAGGACGTAAGAAACCTCTCTGGTGTCAAAATATCTGGAGTGTCCGTTAAATACGATATCTCCTATTTTAAGGGCTACCACATCCACAAAATCTAAAGTTATCTTCACCCGGTTATCGCCTTCCACCACTTTTCGGTATTCTTCATAAGACAGTTCAAAGTAATAAGAAGGGAAATCGATCTCCTTCAATTCCGATTCGATCACGGCGCGGGTCAATAAGTAAGCTCCCTTTTCAGTCTTAAATATGATCTCATTCTCTCCCTGATTCAGGGTTTCGGGAGAAAATTCAAGAGGCACAGTCATCAAATCGCAATCCGGCACGCCGGAATAGATGATCTTGCCGTTGATCAATATGCTTAAGGTACCGACTTCGTCTATCTGGCATCCCGGCTGGAACTTCAAGACAACTTTTTCCAGATTTTTCTTTTCCACTTCAGAAACTAAAAACACATTCTTAGAATACTGCGCTTCCACGCTGGTGACATCCGCGACCACCTGTATTTTCCGCAGCGTGACTTCGTTGGTGCTCCAGAAAGACAATCCGGGAGAGGAAACCGTAAATGTTACCTGGTTTTCTTCCTGAAGAAGGTTTTTGGGGATGGAAACCGGAGCTAAACTGCCGACCGAAACTTCAGCGTTAAATACTTCTTCACCATTGAATAAGACGATGAGCTTGCCTTCAGCCCCTTCTACGCCCAAGCTTAACAGAACATTTTCGGTATGCTGCAGATCGGGGATCATCACGGTCAGAGTGTCAGTCTTTTCTGAGAAAACGCCTTTTTTGGCGTAAGCGACATTCTTTTCCGCTAAGATTTTAGCTTCAGTCTGAGTATAGATATTGACTACCGGGAGCGGATGTTCCACTTCTTTCTGGGTCAGATAATCTATCCGACCGGGAGATGCGGTAAGTAAATTTTTTTCATTAACTCCCGGAACTGAAGGAATGGTGTCAGCCTCTTCTTCAAGAAGTTTTTCCCGTTCTTCTTGCGGTATCAGGATCACGAAGAAAATTATCAAAGCGGCAATAATAGCTATAAGGACTGCTGCGCCGGCTGCCGACTGCCCTTTTTTTGTTCTAAACATCAACTATGCTGCAAACATTTGTTATATTTAAATATTGTGGGGGTGACGAGGGTAATTAAGAAGAAATTTTTAATAGCTTATCCAATTTTTCCCCTCTTTGAAGTTCCACTAATTCGCGTTTGGCAACTTCCACCCTATAACGGTGATAAGTTTCGTAGGTCTTAACTTCATTCACTTGGCCGCTTTCATGGTCGCGGAACTCTTCCTTTACTTTTACTCGTCCATCGGCCAGCAGATCTGTATAGGTCTTGGCTATTTCAAGCACGTGCTGGTGATTATAAGATGTAGCTTCATGGAAGAAATCAGTCAAAGCGGTGATGAAAATCTTTTTACCTTTATCGTAGGTTAGATAACCCTCTCTAATTTTTCCTTGATAGGTTACTTTGACTGGAACAGAAGCTAAAAAGGAACCAAAATCGCTGTCAACCACTAATTCCAGCTTAAGTTCTACCTTAACGCCGCCTTCAGCATCAAAAACCAGCCCTTCTAAAGTCATTTAAACCATCAAACGCCAATAAATATATAAAATTTCTTGTTCCCCAACATACAATGCAGTTCATAACTTCCGATTTCAAGAAAGGATTTGCGAAACTCAAGGTCAATGACAAAGACGATCTCTGGTATTTAAGCCAGCTAATCGACCGGGGAGACATAATTAAAGGCAAAACTACCCGAAAAATCAAGATAGGTGAAGGAGAGAACGCCAAATCAGTTAAAAAGACGCTTGCGCTCACCATCGCCGCGGAAACGGTGGAATTGACCGAGATTTCGCTCAGGATCAACGGAAAAGTCAAGGAAGGGACTGAAGAGGTGCCTAAAGACAGCTATCAATCGATCGCTTTGGAAGAGGGCTCAGAATTCACCATCGTAAAAGAACGGTGGCTGGAATATCAGAAACAAAAACTTCAGGAAGCCTGTGAAAAAAGATATGAATACCTGCTCTGCTTATTTGACCGGGAAGAAGCTTTATTTGCATTAAGCAAGAAGTTTGGTTATGAAATCCTGACCACATTAAGTGGTGAAGTGCAGAAGAAATCTAAAATCGTAGAAGTAAAAAAAGACTTCCAAGAAGAAATAATCAAGATACTTGAAGCTTACCATGAGCGTTATCATCCCAGTAATATCATCCTTGCTTCCCCCGCATTTTACAAAGAAGACCTGTATAAGAAAATACCAGCTTCAGATTTCAAGAAGAAACTTGTTTTGGCGGTCTGCTCAGATATCAGCGAACGTTCCTTAGATGAAGTCATGCGCCGTCCTGAACTGGCAGAAGTGCTTAAGCACAGCCGGGCGCGTCAGGAACAATTACTGACGGAAGAACTGCTCAAAGAGATCAGCAAAAATGAAAAGGCAGCCTACGGCTGGACAGAAGTGAGGGATGCAGCGCAGAGCGGCGCGGTGCTTAAACTCCTGCTTACAGATGACTTTATCCAGCAGAAAAGAACTAGCGGAGAGTTTGTGGAAGTCGATTCCTGCATGAAAACCGTCGATTCTTTGCAGGGAGAAATCCACATCATCGCTTCCAAAGGTGAATCGGGCAAAAAATTAAACGGCCTCGGTGGGATCGCTGCGATACTGCGTTACAAGAAATTTTCGTGAGATAAACCCATCTGTTTAAGGTTTTAAGTTTTTCCTGCGAAAATCCATCCAAAATATGAAGCCTATATTTTGTAAAACTGTAGTATCACGTTTTTAGTTTACATCTAATATAACCTCTTGGTGAGGTTATATGTATAAACTTAATTTTAAAAAACGTGTATGGGTTGTTAA